>NZ_CFHJLR010000037.1:0-6230 GCF_984348125.1 Thalassolituus sp. | reverse complement strand
GTGTAGTTTTACCGTGGTCAACGTGACCGATAGTACCCACGTTTACGTGGGGTTTTGAGCGTTCAAACGTTTCCTTTGCCACCGTCTTGGCCCTCAGGTTGTAAGGTTTATGCTAAAGCTTGCCGGCGAGCCGACTATATATGTATGAGAGCCGACATCATACGCGCGCGCGGAATCCTGTCAACAAAGGTCGTTACCTCGAGACAGGCTGAGCTGCAGAATGGCGTCAGGTGAAGGTTTTTTCGCTTTAATTGGACTTACAGGCAAAAGTGTGAGGAAATCGCCGCCGAAAACGTGTACATTATCGCGCGAAATTTCACTCTGCTAACCGAGTAACGTTATGACAGACCTCTCTAAATACAGAAACATAGGTATCTTTGCCCACGTTGACGCGGGTAAAACTACCACCACGGAACGTATCCTGAAGCTGACCGGTAAAATTCACAAGACCGGTGAAGTACACGACGGCGAATCCACTACTGACTTCATGGAACAGGAAGCTGAGCGTGGTATTACCATTCAGTCTGCTGCTGTTACCTGTGAATGGGCAGGCCACCGCCTGAACGTTATTGACACCCCTGGACACGTTGACTTCACCGTTGAAGTTTATCGTTCACTTAAAGTACTGGACGGTGGTATTGGCGTATTCTGTGGTTCTGGCGGTGTTGAGCCTCAATCAGAAACCAACTGGCGTTACGCTAACGAATCTGAAGTATCCCGTATCATCTTCGTAAACAAGCTGGACCGTCTGGGTGCAGACTTCTACCGCGTTGTTGATCAGGTTAAGAATGTACTGGGCGCTAGGCCACTGGTTATGGTTCTGCCAATCGGTACCGAAGACGAGTTCGTTGGTGTTGTCGACCTGCTGAGCAAAAAAGCTTACGTATGGGATGACTCTGGCCTGCCAGAAAACTACGAAATTCAGGACGTTCCAGCTGACATGGCTGACGACGTTGAGATGTACCGTGAACAGCTGATCGAAACCGCCCTGGAAGCAGACGAAGACCTGCTGATGGAATACCTGGAAGAAGGTACAGAACCATCCATCGAAGATCTGAAGCGTTGCATCCGTGAAGGTACCCGTACTCTGCAGTTCTTCCCAACCTACTGTGGTTCTGCCTTTAAGAATAAAGGTGTACAGCTGGTTCTGGACGCGGTTGTTGATTACCTGCCAGACCCAACGGAAGTTGATCCACAGGATCTGACCGACGAAGAAGGTAACCCAACTGGCGAGCACGCTATCGTATCTGCTGACGAGCCTTTCCGTGCTCTGGCGTTCAAGATCATGGACGACCGTTTCGGCGCCCTGACCTTTATCCGTATCTACTCCGGTAAGATCAACAAAGGCGATACCGTACTTAACTCTGCCACAGGCAAGACTGAGCGTATCGGTCGTATGGTTGAAATGCAGGCGGACGATAAGAGCGAGCTGACTTCAGCACAGGCCGGTGACATCATCGCGGTTGTTGGTATGAAGAACGTTCAGACTGGTCACACCCTGTGTGATCCTAAGCACGAATGTACTCTGGAAGCCATGGTGTTCCCAGAGCCAGTAATCTCTATCGCTGTTAAGCCAAAAGACAAAGGCGCAGTTGATAAGATGGGCATCGCGATCGGTAAGCTGGTTGCTGAAGATCCATCGTTCCAGGTTGAAACTGACGAAGATTCAGGCGAAACCATCCTGAAAGGTATGGGCGAGCTTCACCTCGATATTAAAGTCGACATTCTGAAGCGTACTTACGGCGTTGAGCTGGAAGTAGGTGCTCCACAGGTATCTTACCGTGAGACCATCACTTCAGCGATCGAAGACAGCTACACCCACAAGAAGCAGTCTGGTGGTTCTGGTCAGTACGGTAAGATCGATTACCGCATGAAGCCAGGTGAGCCAGGTACAGGTTTCGTATTCAACACCTCTGTTGTGGGCGGTAACGTACCAAAAGAATTCTTCCCTGCGATTGAGAAAGGCTTCAAGAGCATGATGGAAGAAGGTCCACTGGCTGGCTTCCCAGTACTGGACGTTGAAATCGACGTATTCGACGGTGGTTACCACGCGGTTGACTCCTCTGCAGTTGCGTTCGAAATCGCTGCAAAAGGTGCATTCCGTCAGTCAATGCCGAAAGCCGGCGCTCAGCTGCTTGAGCCTATCATGAAGGTTGACGTCTTCACTCCAGAAGACAACGTGGGTGAT
This sequence comes from Thalassolituus sp., assembly GCF_984348125.1. Classification (NCBI taxonomy): domain Bacteria; kingdom Pseudomonadati; phylum Pseudomonadota; class Gammaproteobacteria; order Oceanospirillales; family Oceanospirillaceae; genus Thalassolituus; species Thalassolituus sp. The sequence continues at coordinate 4,042 of NZ_CFHJLR010000037.1, read as the reverse complement.
GTTATCGGTGACCTGAACCGTCGTCGCGGCATGATCAAAGATCAGGAGCCAGGCACGACTGGTGTTCGCATCAAAGCAGACGTTCCACTGTCTGAAATGTTTGGCTACATCGGCCACCTGCGTACCATCACTTCTGGTCGTGGTCAGTTCTCTATGGAGTTCAGCCACTACATGCCTTGCCCACAGCAGATCGCTGACAAGGTAATGGAAGAAGCGAAAGCACGTAAAGCAGAGAAGTAATCTGACTTACTGCTAACGCAGAAAAAACCCCGCCTGGTTCGCCACGCGGGGTTTTTTATTGGCTGACATTTCACCCTGACGGGGGAAGACAGATAACGCCAGATTGATTATTATTTCGCCAAATCACAGAGGAAGTTAATAATGATATCAAGAAGCCTCCCCACCGCTGTGCTGGCAATTAGCCTTTATGGCCTGTCGGCCCACGCGAACGACTGTGACGGCATCGATTGCCCACAGGAGCCCATAGCCGATGAATGTTTTGATCAGAGCTGTGAACTTCCACCCGAGAATGAAGCGCCCGCCTGCGATGGACCAGACTGCCCTCCTATCGACGACTGCCAGGACCCGCAAAGCTGTGAAGACCCTGGAGATGGGTCGGGAGAAACACCGAATTACGCGGTCAGTGTCGCGTCCGACAGTACAGTGACCATCCTCAGTACCGACATCACCGCCGACGGTCAGATCTACGTCGAAGGTAGCCCAGTCAAAGGGATCGCCACCGACAATCAAGGCGCATCGGTGACCTTTGATACCAACGGTGAATTCAGCACGCTTGAAGAAGGCGTCACTGAAGAGGTGACGTTCGAGGTATACACAACCGGCACCGATGTTAGTTATGCCATCATCACCGTGACAGTCACCGGGGTAGCAGAAGAAGAGCCTGCTGAAGAGGAACCCACAGAAGAAGAGACCGAAGTCAGCCTCAATGCTGGTGTGATCACCCATGACACTTTATCTCGCAACGGGGTGCTGAATGAAGGTGAAATTATTACGATCTGGATGGATACACAACAACTGGATAGCGGTGAAGCACTGACGATCAGCGAAATTCCAGATCACCTTACTTATGTTGAGACACTCTCCCGCGACCTGCCCTCAGGTGAAAGTAGCACTGCGCCGTTCCGAACAGAGACGCTGATCAGTATCTATCGTGATCAGGAGCGCACGTTAAGACTGAGCCCATCGTCCACCGACGAGATAGTAACGCCCGTTGCTCACGTTAATTTCATCGTCAACAAACAAGCCGACAGCACCGATATGGCGATGGAGGAACCCACTGTTATTTCGGTGGAACGTCTAGACAGCAGCGGCCTGCCAGCAGTGACAGCCGATGTAGAAATTCCACCGGCGCAAGCAGCTAAATACTATTACGAGATCGCACGCAGCAGCAATGGCGCCCTGGTCACCGCTTGGCCACCAGAAAATCAGAAAGAGGACTTTGTTCGCCTTGAAGCCAGCATATCATCTGATCCAACCCCACTGACCTGTAGTGAAGGTGATACCCTGCTTACTGAGGGATTACTGGATGGTGATGGCAATGCCATTGCAGAGTGTGCAGACAACAGCATCACCGCAACTCATACTGATGCTAAAGTAACTGCAGGCTCACCACTGACTTGGCCGCTAAACTTCACAACTGAAAATTCGAGCACTCTGGTAGCAGGTGGCAGCATCATTTTCAGCGATGAAAGCAGCCTCAGCCTTGAAGACTCAACCAGTGCCACCGTCGAGACAGCCGTCGAACTGGTGTCTCTGAAAAATACCGTTTACAGCCGACGCATCCCGTTAAGAATGCAACTACCGGACGACATACCGGAAGCGACCAATCTCACGGTGGACTTGTTAATACTGCCCACTGATCCGGATTTATACGGCGATGACGACCCTCAATTCACTTGTAATGACGGTGTACTCGCGGGTTTGTCATCCACCTCAGTGTCGCTGAGAGGGGAAAGCTTCACCACCACCTGTACCGACAAGTCTCTCCATATCGCCTTCCCGACGGGTATGACAGTAACCAACCAGAGCGATTTTTCAGACGGTTTAGTTCGTATTGATATTTTCGTAGATAATGCAGCATACGACGGAAACATAGCGGCCAATCTTGTCACCGTTTCACACTATGACGAGAGTGAAGGGCCTGCCATGGCTTACAACGAGTTCAGTGTTTACCTCGAAGAAGAAGAGGACGACTCACTCGGGATTATCGCTGCATTGCTTGCGCTGATCAGCTTTGGCATGTACCGCCGTCGCAAACAGGTAAGCTAAACCGACAATCAGACCAGTACACATTCCCAGGATGTGTACTGGCTTAAATTTTTTACCCGGCAAAGCGTCAATGGAGCGGCCACTCAGCATTTCCCAGCCGCTCTGCTGACCCATAAATCCGATTTCATGCGCTGAAAAAGCAGCCAGTATCGCAGCAGTGACCACTACCATCCAGGCATCTCTGGTTCGGACTCCTTCACCAATAATCAGCACCAGTAGCAACACAAAAGTACCTGATGCGACACCACTGAACCCAAGCGAAACATGACCTGAGTCGTAAATAAAAAGCTTAAACACCGCATTCGCAACCAGCATAGTAAGCAAGTAGAGCACGAACGCACGCCGACTGATTTGCTCACAGACAAGGCTACTTGCCCCCAATACGATCGCATTCCACGTGTAATGATCCCATGAACTATGGACGAACACCGACGTCACGATACGCCACCACTCCCCTTGTTCGATAATGCGATCTCGCTCAAACCTGAGATAGAGATCACCCTCAGGAATGAACATACAAGCTGTGACAAGGACAATGAGAAAAATAGTGAGCCAGGAGTGGGAGAGAAAGCCTGAACGAATGCGGTTCCAGGTTAACGTCAGTACGTTAACCAGCGCACGAAAAAAGTTAAGCTGCATCAATCTCGGACTCTTCACCGATAAAACAGAAAGCCAGCTTCCAGGTAATGATGCCAACCAGAAATCCGGCAAGCAGATCCACAATATAATGCTGCTTTGTCAGTAACGTTGAAGCGATGATGGGTAAGTAGAGGAATAATCCCCACGCCCACCAGAACGTCCTTACGCCATAACTGCGGCTCGCAACAAACATAACGGTTGCAGCAAGTAACGTCTGCGAAGCGTGAAGACTAGGTAATAAATTCACCCCTGCATCCAGATTACGAAGCGCGTCCAGTCCAGAACAGCGCCAATCAGTACATATAAACGGCTCATGGGAAATACTGAGAGGAACGAACGCAAAACAAATACACGCAATCACGACCGACAGCACCAAAGATAATGCATACCGAAGATACAAAGTGAACGGCATTTCTAATAGCGCAGGCAAGATTAAGCCCGGTATATAAAGAAAGTAGATAAAGGCAAACTCAGGAACGAGCGGCAGTAGGGTGTCCAACGTCAGACTGACATCCCATGACTCCGTAGTTTCCATTCGTATAGCGTTGTACTGGTGCAGAACCTGATAAGTCACGAGCTGGATAACCGCGACGAGAACACCAGTGATGATGCGACCCACGCGTATATCTGCAATTCGGTAATCGTACTTTTTTCTTAACGGCATGGGACTTCAATGTGCTGAAAACGGCATTGTAGCCCAGCGCCATGGAAAAAACTGGCCTACAAACAATAAGCACAAAAAAGCCCGCACGAAGCGGGCTTTTTCTGATTCTACACCTTTCTTCACCGCACACTTCGAGGAAGCGTTACCGAAGAAGGCTCTGCAAGGCCGTGTTATCGATTTGATGAGAAGCTTACTTATGTAAGTGACAAATCAAATCAATGACACAACACCGCAGAGGCGATGCAGGTAGATCATTGCTTCGGGCGTCCCGCCCTTCACCCCCTCACAAAACAAAGGGGCCAGCCTCCGGCTGTCATAATCTGATCCAGTCAGATTATTCGATGATTTTAGCTACAACACCAGCACCTACAGTACGACCGCCTTCACGGATCGCGAAACGCAGGCCTTCGTCCATCGCGATTGGAGCGATCAGAGTCACTTCCAGTGTCA
>NZ_CFHJLR010000036.1:0-11799 GCF_984348125.1 Thalassolituus sp. | reverse complement strand
TATCCGCAGAGGTCAGCTCATTAGCGCCAGTCACATCAAACGTATCTGCACCAGAAGTACCTGTCAGAACGCTATCAGTGAGGTCAGCACTATCAATAGAGGTGAACTGATAATTTGCTGTATCCAGCGCGTTGTCAGTGCCAGTCAACGTTGAGTTAGTATCGTTAACAGTCACGGCATCATCACCAGTACCAGCGTCGATTGCTGACGCTGCATTAGTAACACTAATTTCGTTAGCGGTCAGTGTTGTGCCAGTCACTTCAAAGCTGTCTGCTTCAGTGCTGCCGGCGAGTGTGCCGCCATTCAGATCCGCATTTTCTGTCTCACGGAAAATGATGCCCAGAGTTTCGAGCGCGTAATCAACAGCACTACCCAACTCTGCGAACAGAGACGCATCGGCACCATCGGTGTTCACCTGATCAACACCATCATCCGCGTTGACTGCTGCAACGTTACTGAAGTTAATGCCTGCAGACGTCAGCGCATTCGCCCCCGTAACATCGAAGGTGTCCGCATTCGCCGTACCGGTCAGTGCATTATCAGCCAGGTCTACCGTTTCAACCGACGAGAACGCGTAGTTGGCGGTATCGAGCTCATTGTCCGTGCCAGTGAGCGTTGAGTTAGTATCGTTAACAGTCAGGCTATCAACACCGTTACCAGCATTAATGCCAGACGCTGCTTTGGTTACAGAGATAGCGTTAGCTGTCAGAGCAACGCCGTTTACTTCAAAGCTATCAGCCGCATCACTGCCTGCCAGTGCGCCATTGGCCAGATCCAGATTCTCTACCGAAGTAAATGCAATCTGCTGAGTCGTCAGAGCATTATCAACTGCAATGCCTGCTTCACTCGTCAGTGTCGCGCCATTGGTATTGACCTGGTCATCACCGTCGTTGGCATCCACCGAAGCAACGTTAGTGAAATCGATATCCGCAGACGTCAGTGCGTTAGCACCCGTGACGTCGAAGGTATCCGCATTCGCCGTACCGGTCAGTGCATTATCAGCCAGGTCTACCGTTTCAACCGACGAGAACGCGTAGTTGGCGGTATCGAGCTCATTGTCCGTGCCAGTGAGCGTTGAGTTAGTATCGTTAACCGTCAGAACATCCGCACCATCGCCCGCATTAATGCCAGACGCTGCATTGGTGACAGAAATGGCGTTAGCCGTCAGAGCAGCGCCGTTTACTTCAAAGCTATCAGCCGCATCACTACCTGCCAGTGTGCCGTTCGCCAGATCGAGATTCTCTACCGAGCTAAATGCAATCTGTTGGGTCATCAGAGCATTATCAACTGCAATGCCTGTTTCACTCGTCAGTGTCGCACCGTTGGTGTTGACCTGGTCAGCGCCATTGCCAGCATCCACAGATGAAACATTAGTAAAATCGATGTCCGCAGAGGTCAAAGCATTTGCGCCAGTCACGTCGAAGGTATCCGCATTCGCCGTGCCCGTCAGAACGTTACTCGCGAGGTCAGCGGTTTCCACTGAAGTGAACTGATAGCTCGCTGTGTTCAGCGCGTTATCAGTGCCAGTTAACGTTGAGTTGGCATCGTTAACAGTCACAGCATCATCACCAGTACCAGCATCGATTGCTGAGGCTGCATTAGTAACACTAATTGCGTTAGCTGTCAGAGTAGAACCGGTTACCTCGAAGGTGTCAGCCTTATCACTGCCTGCCAGTGCACCATTGTCCAGATCCAGATTCTCTACCGAAGTAAATCCGATCAGCTGAGTCGTAAGTGCATTATCAACCGAGGCACCCGTATCACTAACTAAAGTCGCGCCAGTGGTATTTACCTGGTCATCACCATTGCCGGCATCGACAGAGGCAACATTAGTGAAATCGACACCCGCAGACGTCAGAGCGTTAGCGCCAGTCACATCAAAAGTATCTGCGCCTGTAGTGCCCTCTATCGAGCCGCCACCGAGATTAATATCATTAACATCAGTGATAGAGATGTCTGCAGTACCGAGCGTTATCTCATTGTCAGCTCCAGTCAGCTGAGCATTACTTAATGTAGTGTTACCATTCTCGATAGTAACTTCGCTCGCGATAGCCGTAGCCCGACCATCTGTGCCAAGGTCGACCGATGCACTATTACCAATCGTTAGCTCTGTAACAGCGCTTCCGTCATTATCAATATCTAAGCTAGCTGAAACGCCATTTAAAGTGACCTCCGCCCCAAGCCTAACGGTATCCCCATCGATATTAATCGATGAGGCTGTCGCAGTACCTTCGAGGTTAATGGCGTTGTTGTATATCGAGGATGCATTGTGAGCTGTTAAGAAAATCTGCTGGGCAGTTAAAGCCCCCGTACTCTTAATGGCATTTGAATCGACGGAACCGGAACTGTCGAAATTACCTGATACTTCGAAACCTACAATTCCATCGGGATCAAAAGTAATCGTACCGCTCGAACCCGCGCCCATACCTATAAACTCGGAAACGGTAATATCCGCCTCGTTCAAAACTGAGCCGCCGACCAGTACAAGCCCCTGATTTACACCAGTTAAATTCGCGCCATTTTGAATCGTAATGACGCCCGATCCCGAGCCCAAGTCCAGATTATCTATTGTTCCGTCTAAGAAATCGGTAAGATCGCCGCCACCAGAAAAACCCGCTACCGCAAGGCTATTTACATTGATCACGGATGTGCCAGTAAGCGTAACCCCATTGGGGTTTACAAGGATGATATGACCATCGGCGGTTAGATTACCCGCAATATTCGATAAAGAATTGCCGGTTACCTGGTTTACAAGTATTGAATTAACATTTTGCTGATTGAACGTCACCGACGATCCATCGGAAATTCCAAAGCTCGTCCAGTCAGCAGAAACGCGGGTACCATCGACATCGTATGTCGCGCTTGTCGCGCTATTACCAGCGTCCGCATTAATTGTTCCCCCCTGAACATTTGTAAGGCCAGTCGGTAGCTCTGCCCACGCTACCGGCGCTACTACCTGCCCCGCAATTAAAGTGACATACACCCCACCTTTCAGGCCATCACGTACCCCGGCAAGGGTGGTACTCAGGGCTGATATAGCAACGCTCAGGGCATTTCTTCTGAAACTGTTTGATACGGTCTCAATGCGTTTTTTCGTGTAGTGGGTCATTGTCACTGCTCTCATTGCAAGGAGGGCTGAGCCCTCCGGTAGCTTATCCATGTGTACCGGCTGTCTGGTCGCCGGCGCTGCGCTTTTGTGCGTCAGAAATAAAAGTTGATGTCAGCGAATACTTCGATGGCATCAGGATTGTTATTCAGTGGTTCGGTACTGGCGTCACCATCCTGTGGGTCCAGGCTCGACTTGCCGTATACTGGGGTAGCAACAGACACTTTACTGCTGAAGGTCGAACCCCAGGTTGCTTTAAATACAAGGCCAGCGGCACTCATTTGTGCCCATTCGTCTTCTGCCAATGTACCGCTGTCCGTTATGAAGCCGCCGTTCTGAATGCCGTAAGCTAGATCAAATAAAATACCGGCCTGGAATACATCATTGAGCGTATTTCTACCGAAGAGATTCCACTCAGGGAGGTCGAAGTACCACTCGTTGCTTATAAATGCGGATTTATCAGCAGAGAAGTCGCCGACCTGAAAACCGCGAACGCCCGTTGAGCCGCCCATACTGAATTGCTCAAACGAAGGGAGCGACTGGTCGGTATGCTGAAGGCGAACGCTGGTCAGTAAGCGGCTGTATTTCTCGGTAAATGGCAGAGGAATGAAGAAGAGCGAGCTGGTATCAATCGCCGTGCGCACATAATTTTCATCAGCGCCCTCAACAACGTCGGTCTGGAAGCTACCGTACTGAACGCGGAGATTCGCGGTGTTGAGCATACGAATACCCGATTGACTCAAACCATCTATGTAGAAGTTCCACTCACCCGCGACGACATGATCTTCCGTCGACAGAAAATCGATATAGCTCTCTACCGTTGAGGTTTTATCGGTAACTGCCAGTCCAGTCGACATATTAAAGTCACGGGTACGGCGAATCTGATAGTCATAACGAAGTGCGTAGGTAGTATTTACACCGCTGATTTCCAGGGCGTTGATAATGCCGCCATCTTCGTCAACAAGATCGAATGTGTTGCGGTCGGCACTGATCGACACCCGGTTGCGCAGGTTAAATACAGGCAGAGAGTAACTGATCTGACCGAGATTACTGTGTGCTTCGCGCGTACCAATTTCGTCTGCAAGGCCGTCACCCGAATCATTCTGGCCGATATCTTCAGAACGTAGCAGGCCTATGCTCAGATTGTCGCCAATGCCTGCTGGGTTATGCCATTGCATATTGCCGTATGCGCGCGCTTTACCTGTAAACCGAGCACCGTGATTATCCAAACGCACGAGATAGGAGAAATCATCTTCCTCACGAACCACCAGGCGAAGCCGTGTTTCACCTGGATTATTACCCGCACTGAATGCTCCGGTCAGTGTCATGCCGGGCAGGTCATTGAGAATATAAAGCGCTTCTTCAACCTGCTGGCTGGTTACGATGCCACCAACGATATGCTCCAACGGAGACTCAAGCAGCTCCTCGCTGTAACGCTCATTACCCAGAGCTTCAAGCTGACCAAGGCGCCCTTCCATCACAGTAAAAGTCACTACGCCGTTCTCAACTTCTTGTGCTGGCAAAAGCACACGCGCCAGAAACAGCCCGCGCTTGCGGTAATAAATCGTCAGCAGGTTCGCAATTTCTTCCAGATCGGCAAAACTAAGGCCGCGGCTCCGCTTCTGGTCACGGATTAACTCAATCAGCGCCTGCATATCTTCATGAGTCAGGTCATCAACGTCTGAATCACTGCCAATGTCGCGCAGATATGCCGTGATCTCACGAAGTTCATCCGGCGTATAACCAGCATCACCACGCTGGTCTTCCTTCATATAAACGATGCGCAAACGCTCAGCTTCAGCCAGCACACCTTCGCGCGTGATACCAAACTCAGGAAACTCTTCCAGGCGTTCAAAAGCGAATTTGTTTACAAGAATACGGGGGCCCGCATCACGGTCATTAATATCTGGGATATCGCCATCCGTGCTTGGCATCAGATCTTTCTGACGAGAGCGCTGACGGAAGTCTTCATCTGCGTCCGGCTGATCATCAGGCGCATTAATACCAAACACATCACGTAAAGAAGATGCCTGTTGCGCAGAAACACCGGGAACGACCGGGTCTGCAGCCTGGACCACGCCAGAAGCAAAAAGTGACAGTAACGACAACGTAACACCCCGGCGCACGGACGCACCCAGGCTGGAATGAATCAACATATCCCTGTTCCTTAAACGTGCAGGCATGGCCGCACACATCTGTGTTTTAACAAGAAGCAGTAGAGCCGGGAAGCGGCCCACGTAACGATCTCTATGAGGAAAATTCTGAGACATCCTTGCCCTACTGAAATTGCAATCCGTTTAGGGTCTGCTCGGGGCAGAGCCGCATAAATCGGGCCTTATCAACGCTATATTGACGCCACACCCGGTAAAAATCGGCGGCATTATAGCAACATGATCAGAGCTTGAATACCGGCCTGTTAAAACACATAAAAGACGAATTCGATCTCTGAACGGGAGTTTACCCAAAGAGAATCACACAGCAAAGAGGCTCGCCGGACAGAAAGTCAGGCAGGGCTGAAATGGGAATTTATATTATTGAGTAGCCACTCAACAGAGTTATTCCCCGGAACGAGGCTGATTTCTGCGAACGGTCGTATCTTCACCCTGCCCACTCGGTACTGAGATAACAGGCGCTACAGACTGATTCGGACCCACGGTAACCTCAAGCATCCCGACACTGATATTATCGCGGCCACCACTGTGATTCGCATCATCAATTAAGCGGTAGCAACACTCGAGTGCTGGACGGTGCGTTGCCAGAACATGTTGCAGCTCGGCGTTATCGAAATACTCAGTCAGGCCATCAGAACAGAGCATCAGCAATGCACTTTCAGTTAAACGGTAGGTTTTGAGGTCGGGCTCTACATCCTCCTGAACCCCCAGTGCACGGGTGATGTGGTTACGCACATCGCTGGTTCTGGCCTCTTCCTCGGTGAGCGTACCCGCATCAATCATTTCCTGAACCACGCTATGGTCACGGGTCAGCTGCGTCAGCCCCTTTAGGCTCCAGTGATACGCACGGGAATCGCCAACATGGGCCACCGTGAGTTGATCCTGCCACACCACAGAGAGAACCACCGTCGTTCCCATGTGAGAAAAATCCGGGTTCTCCGCTTTCGCTTCAATGATAGACAAGTTGGCCTTGTGAATGCCGCTACGAACCGCAGACTGAATCATCAGTTTCTGTTGCTCAGGGGTACAAGCAAGGAACGTCGGGGTAATCAGCTGACTGAAACAAAGACTGATCGTCTGAATGGCAATCCGGCTGGCAAGCGCGCCACCGCTGTAACCACCCATACCGTCGGCCACAACAACGTACGCGAATGGCTGATCAGGATGAGCAAACCACGTAATTGCATCCTCATTTTCCTCCCTGATCTGGCCGATATCCGTGCGACCATTTACTGCAAGAGAGACGCTTCTGCTCATTCCATTTTCCATATCTCAAGTGAACAGAGCACTCGCCCTCCGGGCAGGCTGCGGATACAGCGGCTCTGTGTGGACTCGAGCGATTAAAACAAAAAAAGCTGAGCGGTGACAGAATTTTTCCTGATTCGCCTCTGGTTGATTTTGCAACACCTGTTCAGCATAATTGGCCTCACTTCAGCGTGGCAGCGTCTGAAACTTCAGGGAATCACCGTCAGCAGGGACACATACTCGACATGGCAAGACTGCCGCGTATCAACATCGCCAACATCCCCCAGCACATCATTCAGGTCGGCCACAACAACCTGAATTGCTTCTTCGATGACGAAGATTACGAATTTTATCTGGCGTCATTGCAGAAGGCGGCTGAGCAATACGATGTCGATCTTCATGCCTATGTATTAATGCCCAATGCGATTCAGATGGTTGCCACACCGAACATCGCAAATGGAATTTCATCCATGATGCAGTCACTTGGCCGTCGCTACGTTCAATACGTCAATCACCGTTACCAGCGCTCGGGCACCTTATGGGGTGGCCGCTATAAGTCCAGCGTCATTGATTCCGAGGCCTACCTGCTTACCTGCTATCGCTACGTTGAACTGAAACCCATGCATGAAGGGATTGTCGAGAGTCCTGAGCTTTACGAGTGGTCAAGTTTCAACCACCACACTGGGCGAAAGAAGAGCAAAATTCTTGAGGACCACCGGCTGTACCTTGCGCTCGGCGATACCTACGAAGAGCGTGCCAATGAGTACAGTAAGCTATTCCGCTATGAATTCGACCGCGGACTGCTTACCTATATTGCTGAAACCATCAAACTCGGCCAGGTACTCGGCGGAGATCAGTTCACCGAGAAAATTGAAAAAATTGCCAACCACCGGGTACGCCCACTTAAGCGTGGCCGCCCGAAGAAGAAGTCAAAACCCACCACCGCTTAATCGGCGAATACGCCCAGTGGCGTAATATTACGCATCATTGTAATTTTCTCGATCATCGCAAAAAATTTCTTTTAATAAATCGTGTCAGAGTCAAACCGCTCACTGATCACTGGCTTCTCCCATGTAGTTAAAGGCCCTGTCTGTCTGCAGCCAGCCTCGTGAAAGCAACTGCTATAAATTCGTGCCAGAGTCGAATAAATAATAAAAAATCAGGGGTTTTCGTCTCGGGTCTAATCTGTTTAACTTGGCCTCACTTGCCATATGGCCGTGGTTTAAGCGCTGAAAATCAGCCCGCACAGCCAAGGCTTGAAGGAAATCTTTAACTAAATACAGAGGAATTGTTAAATGGCTATCTACATGAATTTCAACGGCAACAACCCACAAGGTAACGTAACTGCTGCTGGTTACGAGAACTGGATTGAAGTTGATAGCATGAGCTTCGGCGTTGGCCGCTCAATCACCATGCAAGCGGGTGCAATGTCTAACCGTGAAGCATCTCGTCCAAGCATCAGCGAAGTGACTGTAACTAAGCCACTGGACGCTGCTTCAGGTGGCCTGTTCAAGTCATCTGTTACTGGTGACGCTGGTGTTAAGGTAGAAATCCACGTTGTTCAGACTGGTGCAGAGAAAGTAGAAAAGTACGCTGTCTACACTCTGGAAGAAGTAATCATCTCTTCTTACAGCATCAGCGCTGCAGCTGGCGGTGCTCCAGCTGAGTCTATCTCTCTGAGCTTCGCAAAAATCGAAGCTGACCTGACTCACGCTGATAAGACCAACAAGAATACTAAGAACATGAAGGTTGGTTACGACCTGACTACTGCAAAACCACTGTAATAGGGTATCCTAACCCCATTACATCTCAGGGCAGTCTGCAACAGGCTGCTCTGTTCTAAAGGATTCTAACGCAAGTGGAAGCGTAGCCCCCTCATTACGCTACCCATCACAAACGCAGTGGTGATATAGCATGACGGCACTCAGTCAGAACAACCGCCTTATTCAGATAACGACTCCGTTAGGTAAAGACGCAATGATTGTGTCAGAGCTGACCGGTGACGAATATATTTCAGACCTTTTCCACTTCCACCTCGACTTATATTCTGACAACCACGAGATCGCTCAGAAAGACCTTCTCGGTAAAGACGTTACTATCAGCCTGCAATCAGAAAAGACGAAAGAATCACGCTATATTCACGGCTACATCAACCACCTGGCAATGCTTGATGTTAACGACGAAGGATTACGTCGATATCGTGCTGAGGTAGTGCCAGGGCTATGGTTCACAACACTCGGTGCGAAAAACAGGATCTTCCAAAAGAAAACTGCCGATAAGATCATCGAAGAAGTTCTGAAAGAATACAGCAAGGTTGTCTCATTCAAGCTGAATACCAAAGGCAAGTTTGCCGAACGTGAATACTGCGTTCAGTTTGAAGAAACGGACTTTGCCTTTGTATCACGCCTGCTCGCAGAAGAAGGCATCAGCTACTACTTCACACACAAAGACGGTGAACATGAACTTATCTTTGTCGATGACGCACAGGACTTCGTCGACTCAGGCGCGGCCAAAGCAGAATATGATGGCGGCGGTGTTCAGCCAGACATTCCATCCGTGCACAGCTGGCAGCGGACCTTTAATTACCATACAAATGCATTCGAATTCCGTGATTACTCCGAGAACACGACGAGTAAAGATCACAAGCAGACAGTTAAAACCAAATCAGACCTGAATAAAATTTCAGGTCTGACTACCCAGGGATATGGTGCTTTCCACCTGGAGCCCGAGGGAGATAGCGAGCACACTCTCATCGATGCTAAGAGTAAGTCCTTCGCTGAGAACAGCATGGAAGCCGTTGAAGCAGGGTTCGACGTTGCACAGGGTACGAGCAATATCATAGCCCTATCGGCGGGTGCACGTTTTGAACTTGAACACCCTATTTCCAGCGAAACAGGTAAGTACCTGGTGACTCACCTCAGCATCATTGCCCGCGATGGTAATGGCGAATCAACCCAGAACTCGAACCGTTTCAGCTGCGTTCCATCCGATACACTGGTGAGACCTCAACACGATGCCTACCGACGCCAGGTTCACGCACCTCAGGTCGCAACCGTATGTGAAGTAAAAGCTACAGGCAGTGACAGCTCTAAAGATACTTTCACCCAGGTAAAAGTTACCTTCCCATGGAACAGTGCCCAGAATTCTTGCTGGGTACGAGTCGTGCAGCAATTCGCTGGTAAAGGCTGGGGCGCTAACTTCGTACCACGTGTCGACCAGGAAGTAGTCATCAGCTACATCAATGGCGATCCTGATCGCCCGCTGGTAACAGGAGCTGTTTATAACGGAACCAACGCAGGTCCGAACTACACATCGACACAAAGCGGCTGGAAGACCATGGTCAAAGACAGTGAGTTTAACGAACTGCGCTTTGACGATAAAAAAGGCAGCGAAGAAATCTATATGGAAGCCGGTAAAGACCACAACTGGATCATTCACAATGACCAGACCGGCACCGTCGAAAACGATCAGACCGTTACCGTTAAGAACGACCAGAAGCTGACCGTAGAACAGAATCGCACAGCAACTGTCAGTAAAGGCAACGACACACTGACCGTATCGAAGGGCAATCAGACGACCAAAGTCGACTCAGGGAACCATAGCCTGAAAGTCAGCAAAGGCACGTCAACAATCGATGCTATGGGCGCGATTAAGATTACCTCCAAGACCTCAATCGAACTGAAAGTCGGCGCTAACAGCATAAAAATCGACCAGAGCGGCGTTCAGATTAAAGGCACCATGCTTAAAGCCAAAGCCAGCGCTATTGGCGAAGTATCAGCCGGCGGCATACTCACGGTGAAGGGTGCCCTGACCAAAATTAACTAAGTGGTAACAGCATGACTCAGCTGATAAAAATACAGGCGCTGACTGCCGACGAACTGCTCAAAGAATTTGAATTAACTGAGCCGGAGGCCGCTGATGTCGTGATTCCTGATACAGCGCCGCAGATCAGTATCGAGCGCTTGATGGAAGCAGGTTACTACCAGGATGCCATCAAACTACTGGCCCACGGCCTGCCTAAGCGAGAAGCTGTCTGGTGGGCCTGCCTCGCTGCGAGAAAAGCCCAAAAGCCAGACACCGACGAACACAACATTAATGCCCTGTTGGCGACCGAAACCTGGGCTCGAAAACCCACAGAAGACCATCGCCAGCGCTGCAAAGAACTCGGTGAAAAAACACAGTACAAAACTGCAGCCAGCTGGGCGGCCACTGCAGCAAGTTGGTGTACCGGAAGCATGACCCCTCCGGGCGAACCTGAAGTACCACCACCAGCCTACCTATACGCCCATGCAGTGGCCGGCAGCATCACACTCGCCTCAGCCACGATCGACCCGGAAAAAATTGAAGACAACTATAAGCTGTTTCTCGCTCAAGGCATCGATCTTGCCCGTGGCGGAAACGGCATGATCGAAGGAGCCTGATCATGGGAAAGCCAGCCTCACGCATCACTGACATGCACGTCTGCCCGATGTCATCCGGCCCGGTACCGCACGTTGGTGGCCCTATTGTCTCTCCGGGCGCACCTACGGTGCTCATCGGTAATATGCCTGCCGCGACTCTGGGCAGCATGTGTGTCTGCGTTGGGCCTCCCGACTCTATTGTAATGGGCAGTGCAACCGTCCTGATGAGCAATAAGCCTGCAGCGCGGATGGGAGACTCAACAGCTCACGGCGGTAAGATTGTATTGGGCTGCCCTACCGTTTTGGTGGGCGGGTGAATGGTGAAGCTTTCTCTTTTTATCGTATTAATAATTGCATTCGTAGGGGCTAACGCGATGTCAAAGAACAATAAAACGTGCTTATTCTCAGCAATATCCGGCACGATCACGCTCAATGGCAAGCCAGTTGCAAATGCAAGAATAAAGAGAGTTTCAGACGAACGGATTGACGAGTCAAAGACGGATGAAAATGGCTACTTCAGCATGCCTTCTGTTTTCGACACATCCATTTCCAATGCAATCAGGAAGTTCGTTCCCAGTCAGTTTGTTTCCCCGCAGAAGATTTATGTATATGTAGATGGTATGGAACACCAAATACTTGGTGGCGTGAAGCGTCGCGAGAAAGAATTTTCTGAATCTCTAGGAAAACCTTGGATAGTCACCTGTGAACTTACGGACAGACCGGAAGTTTTTGAAATAGACGGCAACGCGTTTTATACAAAGTGCAAATGGGATGCAGAGCGTGACGAGGAATTGGAAATTCTACCACCAAGCTAATACGTTCAGTGTTCTGGTTGAATACCCCGGACACCTCAAGAAGAGATAAACTCTTCACCAAC
>NZ_CFHJLR010000035.1:0-13732 GCF_984348125.1 Thalassolituus sp. | reverse complement strand
CCAGAGCCAGAGCCAGAGCCAGAGCCAGAGCCAGAGCCAGAGCCAGAGCCAGAACAGCCTACGGCTAAGATTTTCGAATTCGAACCCCTGTCTCCATCCCGGGCGGCACAACAGAAGTCTGCGGTTGCAAACCATCTGATTGATCTTTCAGAAGAAGATCACGAAGACACCACCGACGACGAGCTCGATCTTGAAGGCTCTATGCTGATTTCGGACGACGGCATTATTCACGCGCCCTCCAAAGACAACGACCGCAGAAATAATGACGAAGACGAGCGCCAGCCTGACGAATTTCCCACTGAAGACACCAAACCGTTTGTAACTGACGACATCACAGCGTTTGATGTCAGCAGCGTATTAGATGACTCCGATGCAACCTCTGACGATATACCGGACGTCATCGAAGACATTATCGCAGCAGATCAGCCTGATCTGCCGACCGACACCCCGGAAGAATCGCCGCTACCATCGACGGATACACCAGAGATTGATCTGCCCGATAACGATTCTCCAGGAATAGAGTTCCCTCAGGGAGAACCCGCAGAGCCGGAGCTACCGGACGAAGCACCCGAGCAGATACCGGATGAAGTTCCGCTGCCTGACGTTGAAGTACCAGAGGAACTGCCACCAGCACCGCCTGCGAATATTCCAGCGACCGAACCTGCTGAAGTACCTGGTGTGCCAGAACAAGAAGTGCCTTTCATCCCTGAACAGGATAATGACCCTGCACCGATCGACTTTATTTCTGGTGCACCCGAGAACTCAGACGACAACTTTGCCAGTCTGCTCGATGATGCCGTTGTAGAAGCCAGCGACGACAATACCTCACTGGATGAGCTGTTGGAGAACGCCAGTGACGATGATCTGCTTGTCAGCGATCTTACCAGCGACGAAACTCCGGCAACCCAAGAGGCTGATCCCGCCCCGGAAGACGATGACGACGATTTCCTTATTCATGATGATATGGAGCCGGGTAACGCCCTTGCTGATCTTATTGGTGAAGAAGAGAAATCACCGACAGAGACCGACGACAGCCTGCTCGACAATCTCGAAGATCTGGTATCAGACGATTACTCGGATATTCTCGCCTCAACTCCCGAAGAACACGATGATAGTCAGTACGAAGACAAGTGGGCGCTGGAACTGATCAATCAGGAGCCAGCGACAACAAAAGCTAAAGACGACCTCACAGCACCAGACCTAGATACCATTGAGGCCTTCGAGCAGGGCGAAGAGTTTTCTTTTACTGATATCCACGACAGTAACAGTGGCAAGCAATCTGCAAAAGAGACGAGTTCTTCGGATACGATGAGCGCTGCACTCGCGGATGATAGCTACACAGACGATTACTTCGATAGCTATGTGGACGACGTAGAAGAGGATCTGGCTGCAGAGCCTGAGCCGTTCGTCGAAGAAATCGCCTATCCGGAAGCGGGCTTCCCCGAAAGCCCGTCGACACAGCATGAAAGCGATACCGCGTTCGCCAACTTCTCAGAAGCGCAGCACGAAACCGAAACCCTTGATGGAAACCTGAACTTCAGCCAGGGAATCAGTCTCGATATACCAACAGCCGAACTGGACCCACTGGATCTTGAACAGCAGCAGAAACCGAGCAGCCACATCGGGCTCTGGTCTTTCGGGGCTGTCGTTATGATTTTGATTGCGGTTGCTCAGGTCGGCTGGTTTCGCATGGACACCCTGGCCAAGAACGAACAGCTACGTCCGCTCTACTCCGCTGTCTGTGATCTTGCCGGATGCACGCTGCCAGGGATTCAGGACACCAGCCTGATTCGCGCAGCCAACACAGTATTCAATCCGCACCGCAGCATTGCCGATGCGCTAGTCATCGATACTCTGCTGACCAACAGCGCGGGATATGCACAGCCTTACCCTGACCTTGAGCTCGAGTTCCGCGACCTCAATGATCGCATTGTTGCCCAGCGCACCTTCTCTCCCGAAGAGTACCTCGCGGGTGACGTCATGCCTGGTGACCTGATGCCTTCCCGCGTGCCGGTTCACATCGCGATCGAAGTCATTAACCCAGGCCCCGAGGCCGTCAGCCGCCAGATTTACATACGCCCCAACCAGTAAAAGTCAATGCTGAAATTGCGCAAAATATGCGCAACTTTCCCTTTATTCACAAAGGGGTTGGGAGTATCATAGCGCCTCTTTTTCAGCACACTTTTTAACCAGAAGGCCACCGTCTTCTATGCCCTCAATTGGCCCTTACACGCTACCGAACCCCGTGGTTCTGGCTCCTATGGCGGGAGTCACCGACCGCCCGTTCCGCCAGCTCTGCAGAGAACTGGGAGCAGGACTGGTCGTGGGTGAAATGGTTTCTGGCAAGCCTGAGTTGCGCAATACGCGTAAATCAAAACTGCGCCTGGACCACACCGGTGAGCCAGAACCGATTGCAGTTCAGATCGTCGGTGGTGATCCGGAAATTATGGCCAATAGTGCCCGCTTCAATGTTGAGAACGGCGCTCAGATCATCGACATCAATATGGGCTGTCCGGCGAAGAAAGTGTGTAACAAAGCTGCGGGCTCCGCATTACTACGCGATGAAGCTCTGGTGAAAGATATATTGCAGGCCACGGTAGAAGCCGTCGACGTACCAGTGAGCCTGAAAATCCGCACTGGCTGGAGCCCTGACTCCCGCAATGCGGTACGCATCGCCGAGATTGCCGAAGCCGCAGGCATAGTATCGCTTGCGGTCCACGGACGTACGCGCGCGTGTGGCTACGCCAACACCGTTGAATACGACACCATTCGTGATGTGAAAGCGAGTACATCGTTACCGGTATTCGCGAACGGCGATATCAACAGCGCCCGCAAGGCCGCCGAAGTCATGCAATACACCGGCGCCGACGGCGTATTGATCGGCCGCGCCGCTCAGGGGCAACCCTGGATTTTCAGAGAAGTCGTTCATTTCCTGAACACAGGCAATGAACTCCCAGCGCCAGACCTGCACGAGGTAGAAACCATCCTCCAGCGTCATCTGGTTTCTCTCTACGATTTTTACGGTGAGTACTTAGGGGTACGCATCGCACGGAAACATGTCAGCTGGTACCTGAAAAGCCAGCCGGGTAACAGTTTCCGGAAAAAGTTTAATCAATTAGACAGTCCCACCGCACAGATGGAATCCATTGCGGAGTATTTCCGGGACCCATCGTTAAGGAAGGAAGCAGCAGCATGAGCTCAGAAGCAATTATCAGACAGGTTGAACCAGTGACAGAACCAGCGAACTCAGAGAACCATTTCACCACCATCGCAGACTCCACACACACGCTGCGTGAGAGCGTAGAGATCGCGCTCAAGAATTACTTTGACGCTATGGACGGCCAGCCAGTATCCGAGCTCTACGAAATGGTCCTGGCAGAAGTTGAAGCACCACTGCTCGAAACCGTTATGCGTTACACCCGCGACAACCAGACCAAAGCATCCATCGTACTGGGCCTCAACCGCGGCACACTGCGTAAAAAGCTTAAGCAATACGGCATGCTCTGAGCAGCACCCTATAAAAAGTATTCAGACGGCTGAGATAATCAGCCGTTTTCACTTCCCGACTAGTTAAGATGACAATGACTGAAATCACACAAATCCGACGCGCCCTTATCAGCGTTTCCGACAAGACTGGAATCGTAGAATTCGCTTACGCACTGACTCAGGCAGGTGTAGAAATCCTGTCAACGGGCGGTACCTACAAACTGCTGGTTGATAATAATATCCCAGCTGTTGAGGTGTCAGACTACACAGAATTTCCTGAAATGATGGACGGCCGTGTTAAAACGCTGCATCCAAAAATTCACGGTGGCATTCTTGGTCGTCGCGGTCAGGATGATGAAGTCATGCACGAGCACCACATCAACCCGATTGATCTGGTGGTTGTGAACCTATACCCATTTGCAGCGACCGTTGCCCGCCCCGATTGCGACCTGCCCCTGGCGATTGAAAACATCGATATCGGTGGTCCGACCATGGTGCGTTCAGCAGCGAAGAACAACGCCCACGTTGGTATCGTCGTAAACGCCTCCGATTACGATCAGGTTCTGCAGGAAATCAATGCTCACCAGGGCCTGACAGCCAAACTGCGTTTCGACCTGGCACTGAAAGCCTTCGAACACACAGCAGCTTATGACGGCATGATTGCTAACTACCTGGGCACCATCGACCAGACAGCTGAAGTACTGAGCGTTGATGAGCGTGACGCCTTCCCGCGTACATTCAACAGCCAGTTCATTAAAACGCAGGACATGCGTTACGGTGAGAACCCACACCAGAAAGCGGCCTTCTACGTAGAAGCCAACCCAGCTGAAGCATCCATCGCTACCGCCAAGCAGATTCAGGGCAAAGAGCTGTCATACAACAACGTGGCTGACACCGATGCGGCACTGGAATGCGTTAAGTCATTCACTAAGCCAGCCTGTGTGATCGTTAAACACGCTAACCCATGCGGTGTAGCTGTTGTACCTGATGATGAAGGCGGTATCCGCAAAGCCTACGATCTGGCTTACGCAACCGACAGCGAATCAGCTTTCGGTGGCATCATTGCGTTCAACCGTGAACTCGACGGCGAAACGGCACAAGCCATCGTTGACCGTCAGTTTGTTGAAGTCATCATCGCACCAAAAGTCTCTGCCGAAGCTATCGCCGTGGTAGAAGCGAAGAAGAACGTTCGTCTGCTTGAGTGCGGCGAATGGTCTGCGGAACGCGTTGAAGGTTTCGACTACAAGCGCGTAAATGGCGGCCTGCTGGTTCAGGACCGTGATAACGGCATGATCACCAAAGACGACCTGAAAGTCGTGACTAAGCGTGCACCAAGTGAAGCCGAACTCAACGACCTGATTTTCGCCTGGAAAGTCGCTAAGTTCGTTAAATCGAACGCCATCATCTACGCCAAAGACCGTCAGACTGTTGGTGTAGGCGCTGGCCAGATGAGCCGCGTAAACTCTGCACGTATCGCTGCAATTAAAGCAGAGCACGCAGGTCTGCAGGTTGAAGGTGCGGTAATGGCATCTGATGCCTTCTTCCCGTTCCGCGACGGTATCGATAATGCGGCCAAAGCCGGCATTAAAGCGATTATTCAGCCGGGCGGTTCGATCCGTGACGAGGAAGTGATTGCGGCTGCAGATGAAGCTGGAATCGCAATGGTGTTTACAGGAATGCGTCACTTCCGCCACTGATTAACACGGAGCTACTGCGCTTGGCCTGGTGGTGTTAAAAACGTTTTCGGGATGCTCATGTAGGTGAACTACACTCCGCTCCCTCAAACCTTTTTGCCTTGCCAGACCTGCGCTCGTGACGCTCCTACAGCGTGGATAACGCTTCTGCACCGCAATTAACGCGTCAGTTAGGGCGGTGTGAAATGAAATTTTGCGACAACGAATTTAATTCGCTGTCGCGTTGAAAAGAATTGGGCGTTGTAGCCCCGGGAGATGAAAGGTTTCTGAGCAAGGCAAAACCTGAGGAAAAAGCGGAGTGTACTTTAGTACATGAGCATTTTGACGAAGGTTTTAACACCGCTCAGGAGCGTTTCAGACCCGCAATAAGAGAAGTCAGCTATGAAAATCTTAGTAATTGGCAGTGGTGGTCGCGAGCACGCTCTGGCCTGGAAGGCGTTACAATCTCCGCTGGTTGAAAAAGTATTCGTTGCACCGGGCAACGCTGGTTCAGCCATCGAAGAAAACATCGAAAACGTCGCCATCGACGTATTGGACTTCGATGCTCTGGAAACCTTCGCTAAAGAAAACGAAGTAGGCCTGACCATTGTTGGCCCAGAAGCGCCATTAGTTGATGGCGTGGTTGATCAGTTTGAAGCCGCTGGCCTGAAGATCTTTGGCCCTAAGAAAGGCGCTGCGCAGCTGGAAGGTTCCAAAGCTTTCACTAAAGATTTCCTGGCTCGTCATCAGATCCCTACGGCGGAATACCAGAACTTCACCGAAGTTGAACCGGCACTGGCTTACCTTCGCGAGAAAGGTGCTCCTATTGTAGTTAAGGCCGATGGCCTGGCTGCGGGTAAAGGCGTGATCGTTGCCGAAACGCTGGAACAGGCGGAAGAAGCCGTTAAAGACATGCTGTCTGGCAACGCCTTTGGTGATGCAGGCTGCCGTGTTGTGATCGAAGAATTCCTTGCTGGCGAAGAAGCGTCTTTCATCGTCATGGTCGATGGCAAAAACGTACTGCCAATGGCCACCAGCCAGGATCACAAGCGCGTTGGTGATAAAGACACTGGCCCTAACACCGGTGGTATGGGTGCCTATTCTCCAGCACCTGTTGTCACACCAGAAATTGATGCCCGCATCATGAAAGAAGTCATCATGCCGACCGTGGAAGGCATGGCGGCTGAAGGCAACGACTACACAGGTTTCCTGTACGCTGGTCTGATGATCGACGAGTCTGGTGCGCCTAAGGTGATCGAATACAATTGCCGTTTTGGTGATCCAGAAACTCAGCCAATCATGCTGCGTATGCAGTCCGATATGGTGGCCCACTGTCTGGCCGCTCTGGAAGGCAAGCTGGATTCAGAAACTGCCAAGTGGGACCCACGTCCTGCACTGGGTGTGGTTCTGGCAGCCGCAGGCTACCCAGCGGACTACCCGAAAGGTGATGTCATCTCTCTGCCAGAAAACGACGGCGCAGACCGCAAAGTTTTCCATGCCGGCACTAAGCTGAACGACAAAGGCGAAGTAGTGACAGCTGGCGGTCGCGTACTCTGTGCAACCGCTCTGGGCACTAGCGTCAGCGAAGCTCAGGCACAGGCTTACGAGTTGGTGAAACTGGTCTCATGGGAAGGCATGTTCTGCCGCTCTGATATCGGTTACCGTGCAGTAGCGCGTGAACAAGAGAACGGCTAACGCCGACTACCCAAGCCGGGCCAGCAACCTGCTGGCCCTGTCTTATCGCTAATGCCTGTCTGGCTAGTTAAACGCCACGCTCTATAGTGAGGGATCACTGCAGTAATGACCGCTCAACAATTCTTCCGTCGTATTTTCCGGGTTCTGGTTCTGCCGGTTATGTTGTTACTGGTCGCTCTGCGTGCTTCTGCGCTTGGCCCAATTATTCTGCCCGAGGGTTCTTTCAGTCAGACCATCACACCTTACACGTCTTTCTATGAGGACAAATCGGCTTCCCTGACCCTGCCTCAGATATTGGCCAGTGACCGACAACTCAGCTTCACCCCAACGCACACGATATCCCTGAAGCGCGGAGTGACCTCCGGAGTCGTCTGGATAAGAATGTCCGTCTTAAATCCATTCGCTCAGGAAATGGACACCATACTGACCCTGTCGAACTCACGAATCGACTCGGTACGTATCTTCAATATCTCTGACACTGAACGTCCGCTGGAGCTGAATGCACCTCAGCCGCAGGGGTCGTTAAGTCAGGCACACGTTTTCAGCCTGAACGTAGAGAGTAAGGCCACCAACAGTTATCTGATCCGCCTCGAAACTGATGCCATAATGACCACCCGCATCGCCCTCAAAAGCCTGGATCAGTTCAACCTTGTAGAGCGCATCAGTAACCTGTTGACCGGGGCGCTCCTTGGCTTGGTATCTCTGGTTTTACTGTATTTTCTATTCGCCTTTGCCCGCGGTGATAAAGGTATTCGCACCGCAGGAGTTCTCGGCTCAACGTCAGTCATGTTCTTTGTGCCCGCCAGTGTGGGCATCAGTTTCGATCTCCCGATCAATGTCTACCTGCCAGACGGATGTATCGAAACCTACTCAGTGGGTGGAATACTCATCGCCCAATTGCTGGCCCTCTTGAAGCTCAAGTGGCGCCAGGTCTGGATACGCGCGCTTATCAAACTGAACATCGCAGCCCAGGTCGGCATTCTGCTCAGTGATGTTGTTACCCCCAGCTATCTGACCGAAACCATGCTGTACACCACCACGACCTTTGCTCAGCTGCTTACCATTTTTGTAACCACGGTATATCGCAGCAAATATCCGGAGTGTCATGTATACCTGCGCAGTGCGGCCATCGTCATTGGTCTGGGTATGGTGATCACACTCGTGCACAAAATGAACTTAATCAATATGCCAGTGACCGAGCAGATGTTGGTGTTTCTGTTACCGCTGGCAGCGGCTGCGGGCCTGTTCTTTGCGCAACTGGCCATCAGCGCCAAACATAGCCATCGCGAAATCAGCGGTCAGCCAGGCATTCCGCCTGAAACCATGGGGCAGATCAGTCATGAGCTCAGAACGCCGATCAATGGCGTAATTGGTATGAGCGAACTGCTCACGGACACACCACTGTCGATCACGCAGCGCGACCACCTTGAGACCATCAAGATGGCGGGTAACGATTTGCTGGTACTGGTTAATGAACTTTCAGACCTCGGCAAACTGAAAGCCCGCGAAGTGTTTCTTGATATCAAACCCGTTCGGGTCATCAATCTTCTTAACCGCACACTCGGACACTTCCAGCAGGAAGCCGCGCGTAAGCAGGTTGAGTTAATTCTCGACCTGTCTGACGATTTTCCTGAGCGCCTGCTGTGTGACCGTAACCGCCTGCTCTCCGTCTATTACAACCTGCTGTCACGCACGCTGGCATACACCGAGCACGGTGCCCTGACCGTGTATGCCTCTTACTACTGTGGAGAACAAGCCCAGGGCCTGCGCCTGCAGCTGCAGATCAGTGGTACAGTCATCAAACAGCAGGAACTCGAGTCTCTGTTCCGAATGCTGCAACCGGGCAACACGAAAGTCGATGGCAACGACCCACACACCTGGAATCTAACAGTTGTAAGGGGTCTTATACGCCATATGCGCGGCACGTTGGATATCGAAAGCCTGAGCAGCCAGGGCGGCTCAGTTACCCTCTTTCTGCCGATGCAGACAGACACCAGCGAAGACCTATCACAGAAAGAGCAGGACTCCTCTCTGAAGGGCCTGAATGTACTCATCGTTGATGACAACGCTACGCTGCGTTCAGTCATCGAAAAACAGCTGAAACGCTGGGGAGTAAACCCAGATAGCACCTACAGCGGCAAAGAAGCCCTGGCTATGCTGAGGACAGAACACCGCAACGGAACACCTTACGATATCGTTATCATTGATCACGATATGCCGGTGATGTCAGGCCTGCAGCTGGCAGAGCGTATTCGCTCAGACGAGGAAATCCGCCGTAAGCCCGCCAACCTGATGCTGACAGGGCTGAGCACCAACAGTGTCGAACGCAGCGCCTCGGCCGCCGGTATCGACTACGTGATCGCCAAACCAGCCAGCGGTAACCGCTTGCGGGAAGCCCTCGCGATCCTTCAGAAGCGGCGCACTCCAGCCTACTGACCTGCATCATGCAGCTCGGCGTTCAATAGGTTAAAATGGTTACCAGATTTCAAGAAGGTGACCTTCATGACCGCCAGAAGACAATTTTCTCTGTTCGATAAACTCATCACCAATGCCGATCAGGCGCTCCGCACACTGGTACCTGGTGCCGCAACTGCCGAGCGTGCTTCGCCAGCACAGAGCCGCGAATACAGTGAACTGTCAGAGCAGGAACGACAGCATGCTGCCGGATTGATGCGAATTAACCATACCGGTGAAGTCTGTGCACAGGCGTTGTATCAGGGTCAGGCCCTGACAGCAAAACTGCCTGAAGTGCGCGAAGCAATGGAAGAAGCGGCCGAAGAAGAAATCGACCACCTTGTCTGGTGTGAAGAACGTATCAAAGATCTTGGCAGCCACACCAGCCGCCTCAACCCTGCGTTCTACGCACTGTCATTCGGCATCGGTGCAATCGCGGGTAAGATCAGCGATAAGGTAAGTCTGGGCTTCGTCGCCGCCACAGAAGAGCAGGTCTGTAGCCATCTGAGCAAACACATGACGTCCCTGCCGACACAAGACGAAAAGAGTAAAGCTGTACTACTACAGATGCTTGAAGACGAAGCGAAACATGCGACAACGGCCATTGAAGCTGGCGGAAAGCGCTTTCCTTTGCCCGTAAAAATGGGAATGACTGCGCTCTCAAAAGTGATGACAAAAGCCACTTACCGCATCTGAGTCCCGCCCTCCTGCCCCACTTTGGTTCAGAAGTGGGGCATCTATCGTTCCCCCTTTTATAGAACAAATCGCTGTATAGAGGCATCTCTTCTGTAAACACTTGTCATATGACCTACTCTTGAAAAGTGGGCCTATTCTGAAAAGAGACAAGCGGGAGAAAGATATGCCATCGTTCAACCTCATCAGCAAGATCCGCCGGTTTTACAAGCTACCCGAGGATCACCCAGACATAGAGTGGACCAGAACTGAAACCTATCGCAGACGCCTGGAGCAGGTAAAAACAGGCTGGATTATCAGTGGTGTACTTATGTTAGCCGCAGAAAATGTTGCTGCGATTCTTGGCATATTCTTTTTCAGTAGTTTTATGAGCTTCGCATTTCTCGAACGGGACGAAGAATAAGCAACTTTTTTTATACCCGCTCTGCTTAAAGTAAAACAAACAACAAGCTGCAGAGTTCAACACGTCGCAACATCTTGAATCATCAGTATTTTTTCTGCAGTTTTTCCGCTCTCACTCTCCTGTTAAAACTTGTTCATCAAAAATCCCCTGAACTCTTCACCGGATCACCGGTCGTAAAATTGACAGTAAAGAGACTGTAACGCCGGGAGAGGCCCTTTTTAACGCCCTCACGCGAAATCAATCTGAAGCCCGAAACAATCCCAAAAGGAGAGTTATTATGGCTAATGCAAACTCAAAATCAGCAAACAATTCAGTCGATAAGCAGGAAGAACTGGCAGCAAGTCGCGAAGCAGTTTCTGAAGCTTATAACAAGCTGATCGACGCCAAAAATCACTTCAAAGTAGCCGCAGAATCAGCAGGTGTAGATGTCAAAAATGACGCCACTGAGCAGCTATTAAAAGGTCGTGATAAAGCCTCTGAACTTGCAGACCAGGCAACCGGCTACATGAAAGAAAAGCCACTGGTGACTGCGGGTATTGCATTTGCTGCAGGCTTCCTTGCTTCGAAAGTGCTCTCAAGTAAATGAGCCCGAAAAGCAATAAAAAGCCAGAGCAGAGCGAACAGGAAGCTCTTGCTCAAGCGCTGACAGAACAACTGTCAGCGCTGTCTGGCCAGACCACAACGGCTGCAAAAGAACTGTCTGAAATATTCAGATTAGAGATGCAGTTAACGGTCGATGATACCCGAAGATTACTCATCACCTGGCTGGCGATTATTCCAGCAATTATTCTGGCATGGGTTTCTTTGGGTGGATTAATTGCCTGGTGTGTTTATGCCCTGTCAGCATCTGTGACCTGGGCAATTTCCAGTTTTACTTTGCTTCAGATTGCGCTCTGCATAACGCTGCTTTCAATGAGAAAACGATTCCGCAACGGTATCGGTTTTCGGCGCACCAAGTCGCATGCACGTCGAATCATACAGGAGGTATCCGGTGAAGCGTCAGACTATGATCAACCGACTCGATCAACTTGATGAACAGCTGACGCTTCGCACAAAAGCGATCGGCGTACTCGCAAAAGACTCTCACGAGACTCTTAAAAAAGTCCCCCCAGTCTGGTTAATAGGCACTGGCGTGGCAGCAGGTGCACTGGTCGGCTTTCTTGGCCCTACCCGTATCTCTGCCCTAAGCATTCAGGGCAGCCGGTTAATTCCGTTTACGCGTGATGCCTTCGCCTTAGGCCAGCAGTTCGGAACCGGCGAATGAGTCAGCTTCGGCAGATTGCCCTAAAAAATCAGAACGATGAGTCAGAAGATCAGCCCAAAAAGCTGACCTCCATGCAAATGGTAATGTACTGGCTTATCGCATTTGTCGTTTTCTACACGCTGTACATTGCGCAGACACTCTTCCTGCCCGTTGTAGTGGCCGCACTGTTCGCACTGCTACTCAGCCCATTGGTACGAATACTCAAACGCTTCTATATTCCGAGATCATTCTCTGCCTTGCTGTTACTGGCCTCACTCGGTGTGCCCTTTACACTGCTCGGAATGCAATTGGTCGAGCCCGCAGAGCGCTGGGCAGAACGTATTCCAGAGCTGTCGACACAACTGACCACAGAACTGAATGAAATCAGCGAAAAACTCGCGCTCAGCGAACAGGCGCCTCCACCCAAAGCTGAACCAGAAGAAGACAGCGGCGGATGGTTCGGCTGGTTCAGCAAAGATGAGCCCGAACCGCCGAAACCCGAACCTGAGCCAGACCAGAACGCTGTCTCAGACCGTTTCAAACAAGGCGGTGTTGAGTTAATGATTCAGATACTGGGCGCAACACCGGTCATGCTCACCCAGTTCTTCACCTTTGTGATTCTGGTCGTTTTCATGCTGGTATTCGGGCCGCTACTCTACAGTAACTTTATCAGTGGCTTTACCCAGCAAAGCGACAAGCAGGCGGCAAACTCGCTGCTCGACGAAGTACAACGCGAGCTATCGCGCTACATATTAATAGTGAGTGTCATCAATACCGGCCTTGGTATCGTGACAGGAGCGGCGCTCTGGGCCGCTGGTGTGCAGGATGCCCTGCTGTGGGGTGTGATGGTCGCCCTGCTGAACTTCGCCCCTTACGTGGGCCCGATTGCAGGCATGATGGTGCTGTATCTGGCTGGAATTATTCAGTACGGTGCAAACTGGATGGCGTTCATACCGCCATTGATCTTTTTTGGTATTAACACCATCGAAGCTCAGTTCATTACGCCTACCGTGCTAGGCCACAATATGAGGCTCAACCCTCTGGTACTGATACTCTGGCTTATTCTGTGGGGCTGGATGTGGGGCGCTGTGGGCGTCTTAATTGCCGTGCCTTTACTGGTCTGCCTGAAACTGGCGGCCGCACGCCTGAATATATTCTCGAGATGGGTAAAGCTGATCGAAACCCCGGGCTAAACAAAGCACAGATATAAGAGCGGCACAGGGTTATAAACAGTGCCGCTCATCCCTTCTATCGGATATCAGCCAGATTCGGGTTATCAGGCCTTTTTAACGAACTTGGCTGTCACCATAATTTCGCCAGCACCGGCAAACTTGCAGTCCAGCTCGTGATCCTTGCCTTCAACAATGCGGCGGATGGTCGTCTTAGAACCGATCTTCAGTGGCTGCGATGAACCTTTCACCTTCAGATCTTTAATCAGAGTGATCTGATCGCCTACTTCCAGCACCTTGCCGTTCGAATCACGAACCACAAACGCATCGTCATCGCTGTTATCTGCTGGGTTCCACTCGTGACCGCATTCCGGGCATACCAGGTTTGCCTGATCTTCATACACGTATTCAGACTGACACTTAGGACATGGAGGCAAAGACATAATGAGCACTTCTTATCGATTTTTAAGGAGGCCGGAGTATACCCGAATAGCCCTACAAACGGTATGGGGTCTCAGTCATCATCCTGCATAGGGATGCCGTAAGTACCCGCATCCAGCCCAGCCAGGCGCTCATTGATGGCCGCCTGCTCTGCCGCCGTAACCTCAACAACATCATCAGGCTGGTAGAAGATATGCCTCCCTTGGGCGTCGTCGAAGCGAATCTTACCCAGAATGACACCCCGATCGCTGATGCAGTCCAGCTCCTGCTGGATAGGGAAGAACAACATATTGAAGAGAACCTGAATAACGTGAGAGGCGGCGATTATAGCTATCAGGGCAACCTCTCTCAATTTGTACAACTTACGTATAAGTTCTGGATTTTATCACCACTTCTCGTACACAATGAGACGACTTAGATTGTTCTGGTCAACAAAACCGGACACATTAATTTGCTAATTTCTCGTAATCTACCG
>NZ_CFHJLR010000034.1:0-15824 GCF_984348125.1 Thalassolituus sp. | reverse complement strand
CGATAGTACCCACGTTTACGTGGGGTTTGGAACGTTCAAACGTTTCCTTAGCCATGAGAATACCTCATCAAATGTCAGTAATTAAAATCTGTTAATAATTGCATCGGCCACGTTTGATGGCGCTTCCGCATATTTCTCAAATTCCATGGAATAGGTCGCCCGCCCCTGGCTTGCAGAGCGCAGATCGGTGGCATAACCGAACATCTCTGCCAGCGGTACGGACGCATTCACCACCTTACCGGACGGTGTATCTTCCATTCCTGAAATCATGCCGCGGCGACGGTTAAGGTCGCCAACAACGTCACCCATGTAGTCTTCAGGGGTAACAACTTCAACCTTCATCATCGGCTCGAGCAGTACTGCATCGCCTTCCTGTGAAAGCTGCTTGGTTGCTTGTGACGCGGCAATTTTAAACGCCATCTCATTCGAGTCAACGTCATGGAAAGAGCCGTCATACAGTGTCGCCTTCAGACCCAGCAATGGGTAGCCAGCAAGAACACCGTTTTTCATCTGCTCTTCAATACCTTTTTCAACCGATGGAATGTATTCGCGCGGAATCACACCACCAGTAATCTCGTTAACGAACTCGAGTCCTTCTTCTTCGCTCGGCTCAAAGCGGATAACCACGTGACCGTATTGGCCACGACCGCCGGATTGCTTCGCAAACTTATTGTTAATCTCAACAGTACGGGTAATTTTCTCGCGATAAGCCACCTGAGGCTTACCTACATTACACTCGACTTTAAATTCCCGCTTCATGCGATCGACAATAATGTCGAGGTGGAGTTCACCCATACCTGAGATAATGGTCTGACCTGACTCTTCGTCAGTCTCGACGCGGAACGACGGATCTTCCTGCGCCAGCTTACCCAGAGCTACGCCCATCTTCTCCTGGTCGGCCTGGGACTTAGGCTCTACCGCCACCGAGATAACCGGGTCCGGGAACTCCATGCGCTCAAGCGTAATAATGTCTTTCTGGTCGCAGAGCGTGTCACCCGTGGTGACGTCTTTCAGACCGATCAGTGCGACGATATCACCCGCGCGAACTTCCTTCAGCTCTTCACGGGAGTTGGCGTGCATCTGAACCATACGACCAACGCGCTCACGTTTGGCTTTCACTGAATTCAGCACGGCGTCGCCAGAGTTCAGCACTCCAGAGTACACGCGGACGAACGTCAGAGTACCAACGAAGGGGTCTGTCGCGATTTTAAAAGCAAGCGCCGCAAACGGCTCATCATCAGAGGAGTGACGAACGCCGACAGACTCGTCTTTATCGTCAAGAATACCTTCAATCGCTTTCACTTCGGTTGGCGAAGGCAGATATTCAATAACCGCATCCAGAACAGCCTGTACGCCTTTATTTTTGAAAGCAGAACCACAGGTCACGAGAACAATCTCGTTTGCCAGTGTGCGCTGGCGCAGAGCCGCTTTAATCTCTTCCTCGGAAAGCGTTTCACCTTCGAGGTATTTGTCCATCAGTTCTTCAGAAGCTTCCGCGGCCGCTTCAATCAGTTTTTCGCGCCACTCTTCGGCTGTATCAAGCAGATCCGCTGGAATGTCTTCGTAGGTGAAGGTCAACCCCTGATCGGCCTCATTCCACATCACAGCCTTCATTTTGATCAGATCGACGACACCTTTGAAATCATCTTCAGCGCCGATATTGATCTGCAATGGCACAGGGGTCGCACCAAGACGAGCCTTCAATTGATTAACTACCATAAAGTAGTCAGCACCGGCACGATCCATCTTATTCACGAACACCATACGCGGCACTTCGTACTTATTTGCCTGACGCCATACGGTTTCAGTCTGAGGCTGCACACCCGACGATCCGCACAAAACCACGACAGCACCATCCAGAACACGGAGTGAACGTTCTACTTCAATGGTGAAGTCAACGTGCCCCGGGGTATCAATGATATTGATTCGGTGCTGGTCAAACTGCTGTGCCATACCGGCCCAGAAACAGGTCGTCGCAGCAGAGGTAATGGTAATACCACGCTCCTGCTCCTGCTCCATCCAGTCCATAGTAGCTGCACCGTCATGCACCTCACCAATTTTGTGAGACACACCCGTATAGAACAGCACTCGCTCAGTGGTGGTAGTTTTGCCCGCATCTACATGCGCACAGATACCAATATTACGATAGCGATCAATCGGCGTTGTACGTGCCACAGCTACACCTCAGTCTGGAACAGTGATGTCAGACATTAGATTAACGCCTGACATGAGATATTAAGGGCGCGAATCGTAATATAAGTAAACAGTGGCAGTCAATGACCCGGCCCTGCCCAGCCCTGCTTTCATGGGCATTAGGGAGCGCATTCGTATACCTGGAGATCGCACCGATGCGAGCCAACAACGAACTGGCAATACAAAGGAAATCAATCTGTTAGATTTCTGAAAAAGAGGAGAACCAAAGAGGGAGGAGATAAAGGCTGCGTTCGGACGAACACAGCCTTTGAGCGATCAGAAGCGGTAGTGAGAGAACGCTTTGTTCGCTTCGGCCATACGGTGAACGTCTTCACGTTTCTTAACCGCAGCACCTTTACCTTCGCAGGCTTCGATCATTTCGTTCGCCAGACGCTGAGCCATGGATTTTTCACCACGACCACGTGCAGCGTCAACCAACCAGCGCATAGCCAGTGCCTGACGACGAGCAGGACGAACTTCAACAGGCACCTGGTAAGTAGCACCACCTACACGGCGGCTCTTAACCTCAACCATAGGCTGGATAGCTTCCAGAGACTGTTCGAACATTTCGATTGGATCATTGCCGCTTTTAGAAGCAACAGTGTCCAGTGCGCCGTAGACGATTTTCTCGGCTACAGACTTCTTACCACTGATCATTACGTGGTTCATAAACTTCGCCAGAATAGTATTTCCAAACTTAGGATCTGGCAGAATCTCGCGTTTCGCAGCGACGCGTCTTCTTGGCATGATAAGCCCTCTTTAGGTCTTCAGGTCAGCCTGTGCACTTAACGTTATCGAAAAATGGCACAGCCTTACTCTTATCCAATGTCTTAAAGGTATTAACCCTTAGGACGCTTAGCACCGTACTTAGAACGGCCCTGTTTACGGTTAGCAACACCAGAAGTATCCAGTGAACCGCGAACAGTGTGATAACGAACACCCGGCAAGTCTTTTACACGACCGCCACGGATCAGAACAACGCTGTGCTCCTGAAGGTTGTGACCTTCACCGCCGATGTATGAGGTAACTTCGAAACCATTCGTCAGGCGTACACGGCAAACTTTACGCAGTGCCGAGTTAGGCTTTTTCGGGGTAGTTGTGTACACACGAGTACAAACACCACGACGCTGAGGACATGCCTGCAGAGCAGGTACGTCGCTCTTAGCGACCTTACGCTTACGAGGCTTACGAACCAGCTGATTGATTGTAGCCATTAAGCAAACTCCAGTTATTACATTTCACGTGTGCAGACATCCGCACACAATAAAAGGGGCCGGAAGGATACTCCCCCCAGCCCCTTTCGTCAAGCGCTGATGCTGACGTTAGTCTTACTTATCGCTGAATGCTTCGCTCAGTTTCGCTTCCATATCTTCAGCAGATACGGTCAACGATTCTGGCATCGCCTTCATACGATCATCTTCACGGCTCTGACGCTTACGCTTACGTTCTTCGTGATACGTAAGACCAGTACCCGCCGGGATCAGACGACCAACAACCACGTTCTCTTTCAGGCCGCGCAGGGTGTCCATCTTACCGGTAACTGCACCTTCGGTGAGTACACGCGTGGTTTCCTGGAAGGAAGCCGCAGAAATGAACGACTCGGTTGCCAGAGACGCTTTGGTAATACCCAGCAGAACGCGCTCACCTTTCGCAGCAATCTTACCTGCCGCATCCAGCTTCTCGTTCTCTTCCAGGAAGTTGGTGTATTCAACCTGATCACCTGGAATGAAGTTACTGTCGCCGTTTTCACCAATGATGACTTTACGCAGCATCTGACGAACGATTACTTCGATGTGCTTATCATCGATGCCTACACCCTGCAGACGGTAAACTTCCTGCACTTCGTTGGTGATGTACATCGCCAGATGGCCAACACCTTTCAGACGCAGAATGTCATGCGGGTTGAACGGACCATCAGAGATAACTTCACCTTTCTCAACCTGTTCACCTTCGAACACGTTGAGGTGACGCCACTTAGGAATCAGCTCTTCATAGTGATCACCGCCGTCGTTCGGCGTAATAACCAGACGCTTCTTACCTTTAGTCTCTTTACCGAAGCTCACGGTACCAGAGATTTCTGCAAGGATTGCAGGCTCTTTTGGCTTACGTGCTTCGAACAGGTCAGCAACTCGTGGCAGACCACCGGTAATGTCTTTGTTACCTGACGTCTCCTGCGGGATACGTGCGATTACGTCACCCACAGTCACGATCGCACCGTTCTCCTGAGAAACCAGTGCGTTGGCTGGCAGCAGGTACTGAGCCGGTGCATTGGTACCTGGCAGGTGAACGTCGTTACCTTTTTCGTCAACCAGCTTAACCATCGGACGGATATCTTTACCGGCCGCTGGACGATCTTTAGGATCGATAACTTCGATACTGGACAGACCCGTCAGTTCGTCAGTTGTACGGTTGATGGTAATACCTTCTTCCATACCGACAAATTCGATCTTACCGGCCACTTCAGTCACGATTGGGTGAGTGTGTGGATCCCAGCTAGCGACCTTCTGGCCAGCTTCTACCAGCTCGCCGTCTTTCACACTGATCACAGCACCGTAAGGAAGCTTGTACAGCTCACGCTCACGGCCATGGTCGTCTGCCAGAGCAATCGAACCAGAACGGGAAACAGCAACCAGATCGCCGTTTTCACGCGTTACAGTCTTCATGTTGTGCAGGCGAACTTTACCAGCGTTCTTAACCTGTACGCTGTCGGCAGCAGAAGAACGGGATGCCGCACCACCAATGTGGAACGTACGCATCGTCAGCTGTGTACCCGGCTCACCGATGGACTGTGCAGCGATAACGCCCACTGCTTCACCCACGTTCACCTGGTGACCGCGACCAAGGTCACGACCATAACAAGCTGAACAGATACCTACGCGGCTGTCACAGGTAATCGCGGAGCGAACGATCACTTCGTCGATACCTTCGCCTTCGATCTTGTGAACCCAGGCTTCGTCGATCAGGGTACCAGCCGGAACTACTACGTCGCCTTCAGAGCCAGGCTTGTATACGTCGGTCGCGACAACACGACCAAGGATACGATCACCCAGACCAACCACAACGTCACCGCCTTCAATCAGCGGAGTCATGACCAGACCTTCTTCGGTGCCACAGTCACGCTCCGTCACAACCAGATCCTGCGCGACGTCTACCAGACGACGGGTCAGGTAACCGGAGTTCGCTGTTTTAAGTGCGGTATCCGCCAGACCTTTACGAGCACCGTGAGTCGAGGTGAAGTACTGAAGTACGTTCAGACCTTCACGGAAATTCGCCACAATCGGCGTCTCGATGATGGAGCCATCCGGCTTCGCCATCAGACCACGCATACCCGCCAGCTGACGGATCTGAGCCGGGCTACCACGAGCCCCTGAGTCGGCCATCATGTAGACTGAGTTGAAGGATTCCTGCTCAACCTCGTTACCTTCGCGGTCGATCACGCCTTCTTTACCCAGGTTATCCATCATCGCCTTCGCTACCAGTTCGTTAGCGCGGGACCAGATGTCGATCACCTTGTTGTATTTCTCACCGTGCGTCACGAGACCGGAAGCAAACTGGCTTTCGATTTCTTTTACTTCTGCATCAGCGTTTTCAATGATTTCGGCTTTTTCGTCCGGAATCACGAAGTCATTCACACCGATAGATGAGCCAGAACGGGTTGCGAACTGGAAGCCGGTGTACATGATCTGGTCAGCAAAGATAACGGTATCTTTCAGACCCACGCGACGGTATGCCGTGTTGATCAGGTTAGAAATCGCTTTCTTCTTCATCGGCTGGTTAACCAGCTCGAATGGCAGACCTTTCGGTACGATGCGGAACAGCAGCGCTCGGCCGATCGTGGTGTCGATCAGGCTGGTGCGAGTTTCGCTGTTGCCTTCGAGGTCGATGCTGGTTTCAGTGATACGTACTTTCACCTTCGCCTGAAGATGTACGTTACCACCGTAGTAAGCACGGCTGACTTCGTCGAGATCAGCGAACACCATACCTTCACCCAGTGCGTTTACACGCTCACGGGTCATCCAGTACAGACCGAGTACAACGTCCTGCGACGGTACGATGATTGGCTCACCGTTCGCTGGAGACAGTACGTTGTTGGTGGCCATCATCAGGGCACGGGCTTCAAGCTGTGCTTCCAGGGTCAGCGGTACGTGTACCGCCATCTGGTCACCATCGAAGTCAGCGTTGTATGCCGCACATACCAGAGGGTGCAGTTGAATCGCTTTACCTTCAATCAGCTGTGGCTCGAACGCCTGGATACCAAGACGGTGAAGTGTTGGTGCACGGTTCAGCATCACTGGGTGCTCACGGATAACTTCCGCAAGGATGTCCCATACTTCTGGGGTTTCGCGCTCAACCATTTTCTTCGCAGCTTTAATGGTTGTCGCCAGACCACGGTGCTCCAGCTTGGAGAAGATGAACGGCTTGAACAGTTCCAGAGCCATCTTCTTCGGCAGACCACACTCGTGCAGACGCAGCTGAGGACCTACGGTAATTACCGAACGGCCAGAGTAGTCAACACGCTTACCGAGCAGGTTCTGACGGAAACGACCCTGCTTACCTTTAATCATGTCAGCAAGCGACTTCAGTGGACGCTTGTTAGAACCAGTGATCGCACGACCGCGACGACCGTTATCCAGCAGGGCGTCAACAGACTCCTGCAGCATACGTTTCTCGTTGCGTACAATGATGTCTGGTGCGCTCAGCTCGAGCAGGCGCTTCAGACGGTTGTTACGGTTGATCACACGACGGTATAGATCGTTCAGGTCAGAGGTCGCAAAGCGTCCACCGTCCAGTGGTACCAGTGGACGCAGATCTGGCGGCAGAACCGGCAGAACTTCCATGATCATCCACTGAGGATCGTTACCTGAGTTGTGGAACGCCTCAAGGATCTTCAGACGCTTAGACAGCTTCTTGATCTTGGTCTCAGACGTCGTGCCAGGGATCTCATCACGCAGGCGCTGAACTTCTTCGCCCAGTTCGATCTGACCCAGCAGAGTCTGGATGGCTTCCGCACCCATTTTCGCGTCGAATTCGTCGCCAAATTCTTCAATCGCTTCGTAGTATTGCTCGTCGGTCAGCAGCTGACCTACGTCGAGCGTGGTCATGCCAGGCTCGGTCACTACGAATGATTCATAGTAAAGAATACGTTCGATGTCGCGCAGCGTCATATCCAGCATCAGACCGATACGGGATGGCAGCGACTTCAGGAACCAGATGTGTGCAACCGGAGAAGCCAGTTCGATGTGACCCATACGCTCACGACGAACTTTAGCCTGAGTTACCTCAACGCCACACTTCTCACAGATCACACCACGGTGCTTGAGACGCTTGTACTTACCGCACAGACATTCGTAGTCCTTAATAGGACCAAAGATGCGCGCACAGAACAGACCGTCACGTTCAGGCTTGAACGTACGGTAGTTAATGGTCTCTGGCTTTTTAACTTCACCAAAAGACCATGAACGAATCATTGCTGGAGAGGCGAGGCCAATACGGATCGCATCGAACTCATCAGCGTTGTTCTGGTTACGCAGAAAATTGACTAAGTCTTTCATAGTACTCTAGCTCCGCTCCGCTTATTCGTTTTCCAGTTCGATGTCGATACCCAGTGAGCGGATCTCTTTAACGAGTACGTTAAAGGATTCCGGCATACCGGCTTCCATACGGTGATCGCCGTCGACGATGTTTTTATACATCTTGGTACGACCCGCCACGTCATCCGACTTAACAGTGAGCATTTCCTGCAGGGTGTATGCTGCACCGTAAGCTTCCAGTGCCCACACTTCCATCTCACCGAAGCGCTGACCACCGAACTGAGCCTTACCGCCCAGAGGCTGCTGAGTAACGAGGCTGTAAGAACCGGTCGAACGAGCGTGCATCTTGTCGTCTACCAAGTGGTTCAGTTTCAGCATGTACATGTAACCGACGGTCACTGGACGATCGAAAGCATCACCTGTACGGCCATCGTACAGAGTCATCTGACCTGAATCCGGCAGATCTGCCAGACGCAGCAGACGCTTGATTTCGCTTTCTTTCGCACCGTCGAATGCAGGTGTTGCCATTGGTACACCAGCACGCAGGTTATCAGCCAGATGGAGAACCTCAGCATCGGAGAAGCTGTCGAGGTCTTCAATACGGCCGTCGCCACCGTTGTAGATTTCACCCAGCAGGCCACGCAGCTTGGCGATTTCCTGCTGCTCTTTGATCATACGATCGATCTTCTCACCCAGACCTTTAGCCGCAAGGCCAAGGTGGATTTCCATGATCTGACCGACGTTCATACGAGACGGTACACCCAGAGGGTTCAGTACGATATCAACCGGAGTACCGGTGCCATCGTAAGGCATATCTTCGATTGGTTTGATCGCTGAGATAACACCTTTGTTACCGTGACGACCTGCCATCTTATCGCCAGGCTGGATCTTACGTTTGATTGCAAGATACACCTTAACAATCTTCAGTACGCCCGGAGCCAGATCATCGCCAGTCTGCAGTTTGCGTTTCTTATCTTCGAAGCGCTCATCCAGAGCTTTCTGACGATCAACGATGTACTGCTCAGCACGCTCAATGGTTTCAGCCAGAGACTCATCCTGAGGAAGAATCTTGAACCACTGGTCTTCTGTCAGTTCAGCCAGATAGTCTGCGGTCAGGGTATCGCCCTTCTTCAGACCTGGAGCTGCATTAACTTTCTGACCTTCCAGAGCACGGGTCAGACGCTCAAAGGTAGCGCCCTTAACGATGCGCATCTCTTCTTTGAGGTCTTTACGGACTTCGCTGAGCTGCTCTTCTTCAATGTCTTTCGCACGCTGATCTTTTTCAACACCGTCACGGGTGAAGACCTGTACGTCAATTACGGTACCTGTGGTGCCGGTCTTAACGCGCAGAGACGTGTCTTTAACGTCAGACGCTTTTTCGCCGAAGATCGCACGCAGCAGCTTCTCTTCTGGCGTCAGCTGAGTTTCACCCTTAGGTGTTACCTTACCAACCAGAATGTCGCCCGGCTTAACTTCAGCACCGATGTAGACAATACCGCTCTCATCCAGCTTACCGAGAGCCGCTTCACCGACGTTTGGAATATCCGAAGTAATTTCTTCAGAACCCAGCTTGGTGTCACGCGCCACACAGGTCAGTTCCTGAATGTGGATAGTTGTCAGACGGTCTTCCTGAGCAACACGCTCAGACAGGAGGATCGAGTCCTCGAAGTTGTAACCGTTCCAAGGCATGAAGGCGATACGGAAGTTCTGACCCAGAGCCAGTTCACCCAGATCCACAGAAGGGCCATCAGCCATCACGTCGCCACGCTGAACAGTATCACCAGCGCGTACCAGCGGACGCTGGTTAATGCAGGTGTTCTGGTTCGAGCGGGTGTACTTAGTCAGGTTGTAGATATCTACACCTGCTTCACCAGCAACGGTTTCTTCGTCATTAACTTTTACAACCACACGAGATGCATCAACAGAGTCGATCACACCGCCGCGCTTAGCAACCACACATACACCAGAGTCCTGCGCTACCGCACGCTCAATACCGGTACCTACCAGAGGCTTCTCGGATTTGAGTGTCGGAACCGCCTGACGCTGCATGTTCGAACCCATCAATGCACGGTTAGCATCATCGTGCTCAAGGAACGGGATGAGTGACGCAGCAATCGATACAACCTGCTGTGGCGACACATCCATCAGCGTCACGTTATCCGGTGACATCATGGTGAATTCGTTTTTGTGACGTACAGAAATCAGATCACCCTGCAGACGACCTTCTTCGTCAGTTGGGACTGATGCCTGTGCAATCACGTAGTCTGACTCTTCAATCGCAGACACATAGATGATTTCGTCGGTAACAACACCGCCGTTCACCTTGCGATACGGAGTCTCCAGGAAGCCATACTCATTGGTACGTGCGTATGAAGACAGAGAGTTAATCAGACCAATGTTTGGACCTTCAGGCGTTTCAATAGGACATACGCGACCGTAGTGGGTCGCGTGAACGTCACGCACTTCGAAGCCTGCACGCTCACGGGTCAGACCGCCAGGGCCGAGAGCCGAGATACGACGCTTGTGAGTTACCTCAGACAGCGGGTTGTTCTGGTCCATAAACTGAGACAGTTGAGATGACCCGAAGAATTCTTTCACCGCTGCGCCAACTGGCTTAGCGTTGATCAGATCCTGTGGCATCAGGCCTTCAGATTCAGCCATAGACAGACGCTCACGCACGGCACGTTCAACACGAACAAGACCAACGCGGAACTGGTTTTCTGCCATTTCACCCACTGAACGGATACGACGGTTACCCAGGTGGTCAATGTCATCGACAACGCCCAGACCGTTACGGATATTGATCAGGGTCTTCAGGACCTCAACAATATCTTCTTTATCCAGAGTGCCAGCGCCCAGAATGTCTTCACGACCGATACGACGGTTGAACTTCATACGACCTACCGCAGACAGGTCATAGCGCTCATCAGTGAAGAACAGGTTTTCGAACAGAGCTTCTGCGCTTTCTTTGGTTGGCGGCTCGCCAGGACGCATCATGCGATAGATTTCGACCAGTGCTTCCAGAGCATTGCTGGTTGGATCAGTACGCAGAGTGTCAGAAATAAATGGACCGCAATCGAGTTCGTTGGTGTAAATCGTCTCGAACTCTGTGATTTTGGCTTCGCCCATTTTCTCGAGCATTTCGACAGTGATTTCGTCGTTCGCCGCGGCAACAACTTCACCGCTGCCTGCATCGACAAGGTCTTTCGCCAGAGATTTACCTGCAAGGAATTCAACCGGAACAACCAGTTCTTCAACGCCTGCTTTCTCGAGCTGACGGATATGACGCGCAGTAATACGGCGGGTTGCCTCAACGATGACGTTACCGTCGTTATCCATGATATCGAATGCAGCGGTTTCACCACGCAGACGCGACGGGATCAGCTTCAGCATCACGCCATCTTTGGTGATACGGTATTCGTCGTTGTCGTAGAAGGCTTCCAGGATATCCTGAGTATTGTAGCCAAGCGC
Organism: Thalassolituus sp.; assembly: GCF_984348125.1. Classification (NCBI taxonomy): domain Bacteria; kingdom Pseudomonadati; phylum Pseudomonadota; class Gammaproteobacteria; order Oceanospirillales; family Oceanospirillaceae; genus Thalassolituus; species Thalassolituus sp. The sequence goes on along the minus strand of NZ_CFHJLR010000034.1, from coordinate 4,629 downwards.
GCGCAGCAGAATAGTTGCTGGCAGCTTACGGCGACGGTCGATACGCACGTATACCAGGTCCTTCGGATCGAATTCAAAGTCGAGCCATGAACCACGGTAAGGAATCACACGTGCGTTATACAGCAGCTTACCTGAGGAGTGGGTTTTACCCTTGTCGTGATCAAAGAACACACCCGGAGAACGGTGCAGCTGAGACACGATTACACGCTCGGTACCGTTGACAATAAAGGTACCGTTATCGGTCATCAGGGGCATTTCGCCCATGTAAACTTCTTGCTCTTTGATGTCTTTAATTGCTTTGGTCGCTGATTCTTTATCATAAATGATCAGACGAACCTTAACGCGCAGTGGTGCCGCATACGTAACACCACGGAGCATACATTCTTTCTCGTCAAACGTAGGTGTACCCAGGCGGTAGCTCACGTACTCGAGCGCTGCGTTCCCTGAGTAGCTGACGATCGGGAAAACAGATTTAAATGCCGCATGAAGGCCGACGTCGTGACGCGTATCTGCGTCGAGGCCTTCCTGCAGAAACTTGCGATATGAGTCAATCTGGATTGCCAGAAGGTAGGGCACATCCATCACGCTCGGTAATTTACCGAAATCCTTACGGATACGTTTTTTCTCAGTGTATGAGTAAGCCATCAGTGATCCCCGGACTGTTTCCTCGATTGGGCAGAAGTACCCGTGGCTCGAAGAGTTGCCTTGCTAAAAAACCCGACCAATGGGCCGGTTTTACTCACGTATTCCATAACGTGAAAAAGGCTGACGGGAATAAACCCGTCAGCCGATCATCATGCCGGGTCTGGCATGATGCCAAGCGAATCGCAGAAACTGCGATTACTTGATTTCAACAACTGCGCCAGCTGCTTCCAGAGTTTCTTTAGCCGCTTCCGCGTCTTCTTTAGAAACACCTTCTTTAACAGTTGCTGGAGCGCCGTCAACCATACCTTTAGCGTCTTTCAGACCCAGGCCAGTCAGTTCACGTACTGCTTTAATTACGTTAACTTTCTTGTCGCCAGCAGCAGACAGAATTACGTCGAATTCAGTCTGAGCTTCAGCTGCACCGCCAGCATCGCCAGCAGCAGGAGCTGCTGCAACTGCTGCTGCAGAAACGCCGAATTTCTCTTCCATCGCTTCAACCAGCTCAACAACGTCCATTACAGACATTTCAGCTACTGCATTGATGATATCTTCTTTTGTCAGTGACATGAGATTGATCCTAAATTGTATTGGGCTCTACGCCCGTAAAATCATTTGAAACCGCGCTGATTAAATCAGGCAGCATCCTGTTCTTTTTGCTCACGAAGCGCAGCAAGGGTACGTACCAGCTTGCCAGCAGAGGCTTCTTTCATGACGCTCATCAGTTTCGCGATTGCTTCGTCGTATGTCGGCAGAGTTGCCAGCATATCAACGGAAACCACGTCACCGCCAAAGGCACCGGTCTTCAGTTCAAAAGCTTCGTTTTCTTTAGCGAAGTTTTTGAAGATACGAGCTGCAGCACCTGGGTGTTCTTTAGAGAACGCGATCAGGCTTGGGCCAACCAGAGATTCGGTCAGACACTCGTATTCAGTACCTTCAACTGCACGGCGTGCCAGAGTGTTACGGACGACTTTCATCCATACACCGGCTTCACGTGCTTCTTTACGGAGAGCGGTCATGGCTGCCACAGTAACGCCGCGGGAATCCGCAACAACTGCCGACAGAGCACCATCAGCTGCTTCCTGGACTTCGGCGACAATCGCCTTCTTATCTTCGAGTCCTAAGGCCACGATTAACTCCTAAAAGTTGAGTTAGGCTCTATTGAGCCATCCCGTGTGACAATTCAGTATTCTGAACGGGGTCACACACTATCTACGCAGGTACAATTAAGCGGCGGAGTGCAAAGCAAACCACCGCGCCTGCGGTCTTTGACAGCTGCCGCTGCAATACAGGATCACAGCGACAACCCCAAAGATGGTTGTGCTGATCAGAATTCCAGTGAGGAATGATCAACCACCAGGCCAGGACCCATGGTAGTGCTCAGTGTCACTTTCTTCATGTAGACACCTTTCGCCTGGCTTGGCTTAGCTTTCTTCAGATCCGCCAGCAGAGAGGTCAGGTTTTCTTTCAGTGCTTCTGCAGTGAAATCTGCCTTACCGATGGTCGTGTGGATGATACCGTTCTTATCGTTACGGTAACGAACCTGACCCGCTTTAGCGTTTTTAACAGCGGTAGCAACGTCTGGAGTCACAGTACCAACCTTAGGGTTTGGCATCAGACCACGTGGACCCAGAACCTGACCCAGCTGACCAACAACGCGCATTGCATCCGGAGAAGCAATAACAACGTCAAATGCCAGGTCGCCGCCTTTCATTTTCTCTGCCAGATCTTCCATACCCACTTCATCAGCGCCTGCCTCTTTAGCAACGTCAGCGTTAGCACCCTGAGTGAACACAGCAACACGCATAGTCTTACCAGTGCCGTTTGGCAGTACAGTAGAGCTACGTACGTTCTGATCTGATTTACGAGCGTCGATGCCGAGGTTAACGGCAACATCAACAGACTCTTTAAACTTTGCACCCGGCAGAGAAGCCAGCAGTTCAACCGCTTCTTCTACTGAGTAAACTTTGCCGAGTTCTACTTTCTCAGCGATCGCCTTCTGGCGCTTAGTCAGCTTAGCCATTACTCAACTCCTTCCACGTTCAGACCCATAGCGCGGGCAGAGCCAGCGATCGTACGTACCGCTGCATCCATATCGGCTGCAGTCAGATCCGGTGCTTTTGCAGTGGCGATTTCTTCCAGCTGCGCACGGGTAACGGTACCCACTTTTTCTGTGTTTGGACGTGAAGAACCACTGGTAATGCCAGCCGCTTTCTTCAGCAGGTAAGACGCAGGTGGCGTCTTCATTTCAAAAGTGAAGCTACGGTCGTTGTACGCAGTAATAACTACTGGAACCGGTGCGCCAGCTTCCAGGTGTTGAGTCTGTGCATTGAACGCTTTACAGAATTCCATGATGTTCAGACCCATCTGACCCAGTGCAGGACCAACCGGTGGACTTGGGTTAGCTTTACCAGCGCCAACCTGCAGCTTGATATAGCCTTCTACTTTCTTAGCCATGTGCTTTTCTCCTAGTGGGTATTAACGCCAAAAAGTGGCAGACGCTTACGCATCGGCCACTGGCTCCCCGCCCCTGAGGGCATTAATTTTCGCTTACGCGGACTTTTCGACCTGAGTGAACTCAAGCTCAACCGGCGTAGAGCGACCAAAAATTGTTACTGCCACCTGCAGACGGGACTTCTCGTAATCAACGGTTTCAACCACACCGTTAAAGTCTGCAAACGGGCCATCAATAACACGAACTACTTCACCAGGTTCGTAGATGGTTTTATGCGTAGGCTTGTCAGCACCATCCTGAACACGCTGCAGGATTGCATCAGCTTCTTTTTTACTGATCGGTGCTGGCTTATCTGCGGTACCGCCGATAAAACCCATTACCCGAGGAGTCTGATTAACCAGATGCCATGAATCGTCATCCATATCCATCTCAACCAGCACATAACCCGGATAGAACTTGCGTTCGCTTTTACGCTTTTTGCCGTCGCGAACTTCGACGACTTCTTCGGTAGGAACAAGAACCTCACCGAACTTATCCTGCATATTGTGCAACTCGATGCGCTCTTTCAGCTGAGTCTGAACACGCTTCTCGTAACCAGAGTAAGCATGCACAACGTACCAACGCATAGTCATATTCTGTTCCTCAACCTACGATCAGTTTAACGATTGAGCTCAAACCCATATCGAGCAAATACAGAAACAGACCAACGAGGAAAACAACCGCCACCACAATCATCGTGGTCTGACGAGTCTCAACTGGCGTTGGCCAGACTACTTTGCGACGCTCTTTGTTTGCTTCTTTCAGCAGCACCAGGAAGTTTGAACCCTGGGTCGTCGTAAGTGCAGCACCTGCAGCCAGCAACATGAAGGCCACAACGATCAGTACGCGATAGAGCGTACCCATTTCCACACCGACGCTCTGATAAAAGGCGTCACTCGCACCTGCTACCGCACCGGCAAACAGAACAAGAGCAACCAACCACTTAACTGCATCAAACATCGAACCGCTTGCTTTACTTTCGGTACTCATACCATTCCCTAAAAGCCAAAAATGGCAGCCGAAGCTGCCATCTTGAAATTTTGGCAGGCCAGGAGGGACTCGAACCCCCAACTTTCGGTTTTGGAGACCGACGCTCTACCAATTGAACTACTGGCCTATGACTCTCAATCAGGGCGGCGTAAGTTACAGCAACCCCACCAACTAATCAACCCCTAACACATTGATAAATTGGATTTATTTGCTATCAAAAGACAGCAGCCGGAAAACCGACTAAAAAAACGCCCAGCCAACGTGGGCGCTTTTTAATTTCAGGAGCGAAACATCTTCGCGAACACTGTATCAAACGATACAGGCTCAGGGATAAGATCCCCTCCTACACTACACAGACAGATTATTGCTTCGGGCGTCCTGCCCTTCACCCCTCACAAAACGAAGGGGGCCAGCCTCCGGCTGTCATAATTCGCTCCCAGCGAATTATTCAATAATCTTGGCTACAACGCCGGCGCCTACAGTACGACCGCCTTCACGGATCG
>NZ_CFHJLR010000033.1:0-15828 GCF_984348125.1 Thalassolituus sp. | reverse complement strand
GTAGATTACGAGAAATTAGCAAATTAATGTGTCCGGTTTTGTTGACCAGAACAGACCTGCGTAAGGCGATTACAGTGACAGGTACCGGCGAATACAAGCTTCGTCCGACGATCCGTTTAATTGATCTGGCCGATTACGGTTCGATTACCGGCACCTTGTCTTCTGAACTTTGCAACAGCGAAGACACGAAAGCGGTGTATGTCTATGAAGGTGAGGTTACAGAACCAGACGACCTGGGAACCGACGACGAGCCAGTGGCAACGGCGTCAGTTGATGCTGAACTTTCTTACACAGCGTCTTATCTGACACCGGGTGATTACACGGTCGCTGTGACATGTCAGGCTGAGCTGGATGATCCGGAAGTGGATGACGAAGAATTTGGTCAGGGCGAAGGTTTCAGCTTCGTAAGTGCGGTGGTTACCATCGAAACCGACGGCACAGTAACGGTAGATGCTAACCCTGAATAAGCGTTTCGGCGCAAGCTATGGCACAAGGAGGTGCCGCTATATCCCTCTCCTTTTCAGCCCACTAACATCACCAACATGAGTATGCTGGCTGACACGAACGCACCGATAATATGAACATGTAAAAACGCCGGTTGGCTGAGTTCTGTTTCTTCCATTGCCCGCAACCCTGAAACCATGAACGACTGTTTATAGTAAGAACCATGAGCACTAATTCTTCCAGAAACAGTCTGTGGCTTTTTGTTGTTTACAGGCCTTACATTAAGTTACATCGTCAAAAAATCGCGCACTGCAGAGATCTCTTCGTCCGACAATAAGGCCGGCGCATGCCCCGCGTTGGGAATAGTGACATGGACGACTCCTCTGAGGACTATGAATTCAATGTTACACAGCCCGGGAAGCCCGGCAAGGTAAAGCCAGCCTGTAATTGATCTCAGTCGCTGACTTTCTGTTTCAGCACCAGAGGGCTGACATTGCGGCTGACGAGAATGTCCTGCGCTTTATTGAGTTTGGAGCGGTCGGTATAAGGTCCAACAAATACGCGGTGCCAGGTTGAGCCATTGACCGCACTGCTTTCAAGGTATGCAGGTAAGCCTTCGAGAATCAGCTCTGCACGCATACGGTCCGCATCACTGTCTGAGCGGAACGAGCCTGCCTGAAGACGATACTCATACTTGGCCGCGGCATCTTTGGGGGTCGATTTGTACTCTTCGACGTCGGGTACTTCAACGGTCTGCTTTTCCAGCAGGCGGTAAAAATCATAAGAAGGTTTCACCTTACTCTCGATTTTCGCCGCATCTTCGCGGGCTTTTGCCGCGCTTTCTTCAAGTACTTTACGTGCATCACCACGAACGGCTTCGAGTTCATCGCCCGCCGGAATCGTCGAGAGATAAAAAATAAAACCGACAAAACCAATAGCGATAGCGGGTGTGGTTACCCACACCCAGGCCGGCACTTTAGAGCTGTTATCAGACATCAACTTACCCAGGGAAATACTTTCGCGATCACACTACCATATTCTTCCGGTATTACCGTGACCGATTACATTTCTTCCGGTGCACTGACACCCAAAAGATACAGGCCGTTATGCAGAACCTGACGCACAGACTCCGCCAGAGCCAGACGCGCGTTACGCAGGTCGGTATCATCTACCAGGGTTTTCTCTGAGTTGTACCAGGTGTGGAAATCACCGGCCAGTTCTCTCAGGAAGTTAGCAATCTGATGAGGTTCGCTCGCATCGGCGGCGCGACGTACGACTTCAGGGAAGCGACCGACCTTAACCATCATTTCTTTTTCTGTCTCAAGCGTCAGTGCGCCCAAAGCCGCAAGGCCTGTTTCAGCATCCCAGCTCTGACCTGCTTCAGCCAGTTTGCGGAAAATCGAGCACACGCGCGCGTGCGCGTACTGAACGTAGTACACAGGGTTGTCCGACGACTGAGAGCGAGCCAGATCGATATCAAACGTCAGCTGACCATCGGCCTTACGGGCTGCCAGGAAGTAACGGGTGGCATCGCGACCGACTTCGTCGATCAGGTCACGCAGAGTAACGTAGCTGCCCGCACGCTTGGAAATCTTTACTTCTTCACCGCCGCGCATCACTGTCACCATCTGGTGCAGCACATAACCCGGCCAGCCTTCTGGAATACCGGCGTTCAGCGCCTGTAGACCTGCACGCACACGGGTAATGGTTGAGTGGTGATCGGCACCCTGCTCATTAATTACGCGAGTAAAACCACGCTGCCATTTGTTCAAGTGGTAGGCCACATCCGGTACGAAGTAGGTGTAACCACCGTCTGTTTTACGCATTACACGGTCTTTGTCGTCGCCAAAGTCGGTGGTGCGTAACCAGAGAGCCCCGCCGTCTTCATAGGTGTAACCATTTTTAATCAGTGTCTGAACGGCTTCTTCGACTTTGCCCTCGGTGTAGAGCGAGGATTCAAGGAAGTAGACATCAAAGTCGACGCCGAAAGCTTTCAGATCAAGATCCTGCTCGTTCCGCAGGTAGGCAACGGCAAAGTGGCGGATACCTTCAAGGTCTTCAGCGTCTTTCGTGCCAGTGAAGCTCTGATCTTCAGACGATACGGTATCACCACGCATAAAGCTCTCGGCGAGATCGATGATGTACTCTCCGCGGTAGCCGTCTTCTGGCCAGCTTGGGTCATCCGGTGTCAGGCCTTTGCAACGCGCCTGCACCGAAAGGGCCAGGTTGTTAATCTGCTGACCTGCATCGTTGTAGTAGAACTCTCGCGTCACATCCCAGCCGGTCGCTTCCAGTAAGCGGCACAGGCAGTCGCCCACTGCAGCGCCACGACCATGACCGATATGCAGCGGCCCGGTTGGGTTGGCCGACACAAATTCGACCTGCACCTTTTTGCCCTGGCCAACATCAGAGCGACCATAGTCGTTCTTCTGATCCAGAACGGCCTTAACCAGTGACGACGTTGACTCATCACTCAGATAGAAATTGATAAAACCCGGGCCAGCGATTTCAGTTTTCTCGACGAGGCTGCTTTCTGGCAGCGCATCGACCACCAGCTGAGCAAGCTCACGTGGATTCTTACCAGCAGGCTTTGCCAGCATCATCGCCAGGTTGGTTGCCAGATCACCGTGTGCTTTATCGCGGGTGTTATCGACCTGAATTCGCGGTTCAAGGTCTGCTGGAAGTACATTCTGCTCTTTCAGAACGCTGACAGCGGCACTAAGTAACTCGGCAATCTGAGGTTTCATATAGAGATCCGGCCCGGAGAAGTGTGTTATTCAGAAGGGGGCGGATTATCGCAAAATTAGCGCAAAGGTTGAAGCACGCAACTACGTCGATAATGGCGCCGTTGCCAGAAGTAAAGGCACGGGGTGTTTCGCGATCAGGCATGACTCAGGTCATGACCTCTTTTCAGAATACTCCTGCTGTAAGTGGTATGCTGTAAATTCAATGAAAATGCCACTTTGTCCGGAAGTCAGGGGTCATCGGATTGAATTTTGGTAATACGCTCACGCGCCTCGGCCTGCTCAGGTTTTCGGTCGCTCTGATCTGGCTTGTGCTTTTGTTCTGGCTCGCATTCGTGGGCTTTAATCTGCCGCCCATTATCTGGTGGGTGCTCGCAGGCTATATCCCACTGATCGCCCTACCATTCTGGCAGGCTTCAAAGCGAATGGGACAAGACGCCCTGTTGCTGAATATTGTCGCCGAAACCCAGCTGATGACAGCACTGCTGTTTTTTAGTGGAGGGGCGACAAACCCTGTGATCTCGTACTTTCTGGTGTTGATGGTTGTCTCGGCCTACAGCCTTAACCGCAATCGAGCACTCATAGTGGCCGGCACACTGATTCTGGATTACAGCGTACTGACGCAGTGGTATACACCGCTGGCGATGGGCATGGATGGTAAAGGCTCCTTGTTTGACTGGCACCTTGGAGGGATGTGGCTGACCTTTGTTTTAAGTACACTCATTATCGCCGCGTTTCTGCCCGCACTGGTGCGAGATCGACAGCGGCATGTTATTGAGATTCAGGCTTTGCGGGAGCGACAACTAAAGAACGAGCAACTCATTGGTATCGCTACGCTCGCGGCAGGCACCGCTCATGAAATGGGCACGCCTCTTATGACTCTGGATATGCTGCTCGATGAGGCCACCGAGCACGAAGTTAGCGATGAGGATATTTCGGTAATGCGCCAGCAGGTGGAGCGCTGCCGACATTCACTCCAGCAACTGGCAATGGCGGGCCGACAAAGCAACGCTCATTCAGAACACGATGCCGAGGAATGGCTATTACGCCAACTCCACCGCTGGCGGTTGAGTAAACCCCATGCCTTATGGGATGAGCTGGATTGCAAGGCAACCGCTCTCATTCCGGCGTCTCCGCTTCTTGATCAGGCATTATTAAACCTGCTCGATAACGCCGCCGAAGCTGGGCAGAGACCCGTGCAGTTGCGTTCGCGTGTGACCTCTGATTTCTGGGAACTCGATATTATTCAGCCAGACCCAGAAGCGGCCAGTCATATCAGCGAAGAGGCTGTATTTGCCAGTCAGAAAGAACACGGGATGGGAATCGGCCTTTACCTGAGTAATGCCAGCATTGAGCAGTTTGGTGGCAGTATTCATCTTAAAGCTCTGAACTCGGGCGGCAGCCTGAGTCACTTGAAACTCCCCATCGTGACGCGGAGGGTCAGCGTATGACATTACGTTATCTGATCGTTGATGATGACGAACATTTCGGGCGGGTACTGTGCCGCAGCCTTGAACGAAGTGGCGCTGAAGCGACCTTCATCCGTAGCCCGGACGAGCTTAAGGACGTATCTCATGCTCCACAGCGAATCATTCTTGATTTACGGCTTGAGCACAGCTCTGGTCTTGATCTTATTTCTCCAATGAAACAGCGCTGGCCTGATGCGTCAATTATCGTTCTGACAGGCTACGCAAGTATTCCTACCGCAGTCGAAGCCGTAAAACGTGGCGCCGATAACTACCTGCATAAACCTGCAACATTACAGGACCTTATTTCTACTTTCGAAGGCAGGCCTGTAGGTGATCAGCAAGCAGAGGTGATGAGTGTCGACAGGATGGAGTGGGAGCACATTCAACGAGTTCTGAATGAAAACGACGGTAATATTTCAGCGACCGCCAGAGCCTTGAATATGCATCGCCGGACCCTGCAACGAAAACTCCAGAAATATGCTCCGCGCTGATACTCATTGAGTTTTTAAAGTACTGTTCAGTAATTGAAATACGAGTCTTCGTCGAAGGTACTTAACCAACGAGGATGGAAGCTGACCATCCCGGCGATAAACATCCCGTTCGTTATCCCCTCAGGGAACATCATCAAGGGGAGCATCCTGAGATAATCCCGCCAGATCTGCTCCAGAGTGTAAATACCTTCAAACCAGTACCAACCGGACACGGAGCAGGCGTAGACAACCTGTGTAAATCCAGCATTGAGAAAGCCTGCCACGAGAATATAAATAAACGGGTTGTGTGGCATCCGCCGATAAACATTGAGAAAAAACTGATAGGCGGCGAATACCGGAATTGCCGCACCCAGCAGGAAAGATAACGCCCAGGCCTCCGGCTCGATAACACCAAGAAACACCATCACAACCAGTACAACAGCCATATTTAATAACGCCAGGCGCCACCCCATCAGTAGCGTCAGCGCCGTGGCTGCAATAATATGAAAATCCAGCCCCGGACGAACTCCCGCCCGCATAAACCAGAATCCGGACACGACCAACAGGCTCCCGAGAAAGAAATGCTGTACGCCGGAATGATGCGAAAATGCAGCCCAGTTGATGGTTTTGATCGTATAAAAAAGGAGGGGGGCCGATATCAGCCAGGAAAGAATTAACGCAGTATGGCTACTGAGTTCAGAGACCATTAATCACAGAGCTCCAATGAATAAATCAAAGCATCTTCCCTGCCGTCGGGGTGAGGATAATATCCAGGCCTCCTGCCGACCTCATTGAAACCAAGCGACTCATATAGGCCGATGGCACTCTCATTTGACTCACGGACTTCGAGAAAGAAAGAAATAATACCTTTCTCCTGCAGCCACTGACTTACACGTGCAAGCAGTGCTTTACCGTACCCTCGCCCCTGCATTTCAGGCCTGACGCTGATCATCAACAACTCTGCCTCATCAGCCACAGCAGAGATTACCGCATGTGCGGAATGCTCACCGTCGACCTCCAATACCCAAACGGAATCTGGCTTGCGCAGGTAGCGCGTCATGATTTTTTCTGACCATGGATACTGATGAGCGGCTTGCTCAATTTCCATCACCGTCTCAAGGTCTTCTATCCCGCCTACCCGGATATCAGTCATAGACCCCTACCGTTCTGCCAGAGCATACAATGACAGCCACAGAGCACGCTTGGCCGATGCTGAAGACATCAGTGCTTCCAGATCAGGAATATGAAAGTGCTCTTTAACGTCTATTCTGTTCATCCAGCTCTGAGCGTTTTCACCGACGGTAATGACGTACCCGGCGCCCTGACTGCTGAAATACTGCCATTGAGCCTTCAAAGCCTGAACCGCAACAGCTTCGCTCTGATCCTGATGACGAGACTCTATAAAGGGCCAGCGGAAAGATACTGGCTGAGGTACTACAGACGGCTTCATTCCAAACGCGGCCAGCACCCTTCCGGCGAAAGGAGTTACCTGCTCAAGTGGAATATTCGCATCAACAACCCAGATTCCTGACCCGCTCAGTTGCATAAACTCCAGAGCAAACCTCGGCGGTTCGCCAGAAGGTACAGAGGGAAGAGCCGCCGCAACACCTGTCTGCTCAGTTGGCTCTGAACTAACAGGCGTCAGAGGCTTAGTGTCTGCAGGCTTTGCTGGCTCTGAAACTGCGTCGTTGGCGATTTCTGCTGCCACCTGAGGATGCGCTGGCATAGGTTGGCCGGCCCGCAACAGATCCGCTGCAGCAACCGGGCGCGCATGATCGTGCGTCGACTCGATGTGAATATGCTCATGACGCTCCGACGGCGAGTCCTCAGCCATCCAGCGAGACGCTGGGGCATGAGGCAGCTCTCGTCTGGGCAGCCACACTGTGATGCCCATCGACTTGAGATAATCGACCCGACGCTGCTCTAACATACGCCGTTAAACGCCGTCGTTCTGAGGGTGCGTACGATCGTTAGTGCTGACCAGAAGATTCAGTGCATGGATGTACGCCTTTGCTGATGCGACAACAATGTCGGTATCCGCACCGCTGCCGTTGACAATACGGCCCGCCTTTTCAAGACGCACAGTCACCTCACCCTGAGAGTCAGTGCCTTCCGTAATCGCATTCACCGAGTACAGCAAGAGGTTAGCGCCGGACTTAGCGACATCTTCAATAGCACGCAGAGCTGCATCCACAGGGCCGCTACCTTCCGCTTTGCTGCGATGCTCGGCGCCATCTTTGCTGATGACGATTTCACTCACAGGCGTTTCACCGGTAGCCGAGTGACTCTCAAGCGATACCAAGCTATAGACATCAGGCAGAGAGGCCGAGCGGCTTTCTGTGACCAGTGCCTGCAGGTCTTCATCGAAGATCTCATGCTTCTTATCAGCAAGATCCTTGAAGCGAGCAAAAGCGTCATTCAAAGCTGCGTCCGTCTCAAACGTAACTCCCAGCTCCTGCAGACGACTGCGGAAGGCGGCACGTCCCGAGTGCTTGCCCATCACCATGCGGTTCGCACCCCAGCCTACGTCTTCTGCCTTCATGATCTCATAGGTCTCGCGGTGCTTAAGAACACCATCCTGGTGGATACCGGATTCGTGAGCAAAGGCATTGGCACCCACAATTGCTTTATTCGGCTGAACAGGGAAACCCGTGATGCTCGAAACGAGCCGCGACGTCGGCACGATATGAGTTGTATCAATACCGGTCTCGATGTTGAACAGATCCTGGCGGGTGCGGGTTGCCATGACCACTTCTTCAAGAGAGGCATTACCGGCGCGTTCCCCCAGACCATTAATCGTACACTCAACCTGACGAGCACCATTAGTCACTGCGGCGAGAGAGTTGGCTACCGCCAGACCCAGGTCGTTGTGGCAGTGAACAGAGAAAATCGCCTTATCCGCGTTAGGGATACGCTCAATCAGTGTTCGAATAGTATTTCCGAACTCTTCTGGAATCGCATAGCCAACGGTATCAGGGATGTTAATCGTGCTGGCACCCGCATCAATAGCTGCTTCGATAATACGGCATAGAAAATCGATTTCTGAGCGGCCCGCGTCTTCACAAGAAAATTCGACGTCTTCAACCAGTCCACGCGCTTTCTTCACCGCTCGCACTGCTTGATCAATAACGGCATTTGGCTCCATACGCAGCTTGTACTGCATATGGATAGGTGAAGTCGCAATGAAGGTATGAATACGAGCACGCTCTGCATTTTTCAACGCTGCAGCCGCTTGTTCAATATCACGATCAACCGCTCGTGCAAGACTGCATACAGTGCTCTCGCGCACAGAAGAGGCAACGGCCTCAATAGCCGCAAAGTCTCCGGGGCTGGCAGCTGCGAAACCTGCCTCCATAACATCGACGCGCATTTTTTCGAGCGCTTTACCGATGCGGACTTTTTCTTCTTTGGTCATTGATGCGCCCGGGCTTTGCTCGCCGTCACGCATTGTAGTGTCGAAAATAACCAGGCGATTCTGCTGGCTCATAAGAGACTCCGATGCCGATGATTCAGGCGTACAGTATACGCCTGATCATCGGACATCGCAGCAAAGGAAGGTTAGCGGATTGGAGTGGCCGTCAGGTTAGCCTGAATATCCGCATTCTGAACAACAATCTGACTGATCAGTGTCTGAGGCGTACTGTCTGGAGTCGCAGCAATCTTCAGACCATCGATGTTCAGCTGTTTAAAGTGAACCCGACCGAATACTGCGAAGCCAAGAGGGCCACGTTCCGGGATCTCGGACTCCTGAATATACTGACCATTTGTATCGATCAAATCAGGACGACCATCACCATCAAAGTCATTGTCCGTATTACCGTCACCGTCCTCATCAATAAAACTTGCACGCACTGCTGTTCTTGCAACATCAAGCTTAAGATCAATATTCAGACCGTAGTCGTTCCCGCCCTGAGGACCATCCTGGGTGCTGAAGTTATCAAGAGTCAGGGTCGTACCATTTGTCTGTGTCCAAGAGAAGCGATTACCTTTGCCAAGGTAGCGATAATAATTAGGATCGTTCACGTCAGTAGGAGCCTCTGCAAACTTCGCCTTAACTTTGATAGTCAGCCCTTGCTCTCCGCGATCTTCGAAACGACCAGCGCCCGCACAATCAGTGCCTCCAGCGTTGAGTGAGCCGCCAATACAAACCTGACCTGCACCACCCGACGCTACTGAAATCGTAGTGCCATCCTCTAGACGCTCGAGCGTGAAGGCACCTAAATTATCACCATCATCTCGTGAGCCGAAGATAATACCGCCCTCGATTTCACCCGTAGCGCTATTGTACTGGCCTACCTGAATGGTCGACCACGTCAGCCCTTTGTTAAAGGTCAAACCATCTTCGGTTACGTCGATAGAAGCACCACGCATGTGGAGGTCATAGGTTACACCTGTTAACCAAACCCCACGACCGAATTCATCCACTGTAATCTCAGCATCGCCATCAGTGATTCGCAGGTCACCGTTAAGTGTCAGACCTTGTGTGCCACCGATACCGTCACTATTAATCTGGCCGCCTGGTGCAATCGTCAGGTTACCATTGAGGGTAAAACTGTATGATGGAAATACTTCCATCGCCAGAAGCAGCTCAGTACCACCCATGTAAGGGGAGTCCATTGCCTCTTCTTCACTAGTACCAACAGTTACGCCCGAGAAGCTGTACTCTCCGCGTAAATCTTTGAAGTCGATACGCAGGCCATCGTAAGTACCAACCTTGTTTTCACGATCGTAACCTACATTTTCGTCGAACTGACCAGTCGCAGAGTTGTAAGGGTTGGCATAGTAATCCGAAGGCAACGACGCCATATCTGGGCCAGAAGTAAGATCAAGTGAAACTTCGCCTTCACCCCAGCCGTTGAAACCGTTGAAGTAAACCCAGTTGCCATCATCATTCATGGCGAAATAGGTATTACTTTCAGCTGCAGTTTTACCAGCGAAGTTGCCTGGCGTCGTGAAGTCACCACCATTTGGGTCAGCCAGTGGATCTGCAGATACGATATTCCAACCCACTTGTGCCGTCACACCCTGCTGAGTTGAACCATCAGCACTTGCAATATCGCCGCCTGGGAATAAATGCAGATAGTTTTTACGCTCAATCCCATCAACTAAGCCATCCTGGAAAAGCACCTGTCCGCGGAAGCTACCCAAAGCTGCTCCGTTTTCATCACCAAGTACCAGGTCATCTAAGCTGAATGAGAAGGTCAGATCTTCGTAGCGCAGTGCCAGATAGGGATTATTAGCATCGTCTTCTTCAAAGTCGAGAGTCAAACCAGACTCTGTACTGAAGTCGCCACGAAAGTTACGAGCGAGAATCACGTAACCGTCATCAGTGTACTTAAACGCAGGACGATCAGCGTCGTCATTGATAAGCGTAAGCGCAGGAATGAAGGTAATCCCCTCACCGATGTCTGCACCTCCTCCTTCAATGGTGAAAGTACCGTACGCCTCAAGGTCGACACTCAGTGAACCGAACGTGTCACCAAGCAAATAACCTGCTGAATCAGGATCACCGTAATCACCAACGGCGATATTAGGATCATTAGACAGACCAATCGCAGCTGCCTCATAGGTCAGGCGTAGGCCTCGGTTCTCAAAAGTACCAAAATCAAATTCAACACTGCCCTCATTAACGATGAGGCGACCATAATTAATAATGGCCGACATCGCCAGGTCATCAATAATCCACTCCATACCGTCATCACCAAAGTGAAGACCGTCAAAGAAGACGCCTACTTGAGAACCATCAAACGCAAGATTTCCGTTACCGTCATCGCCCATATTCAGACGAAATACACCAGTATCGTCAGAAAAATCGTCTGCGGTCCCGCCATTACTGTAGGCCTGAGTAGCACCGCGAAGGCTGAAGAAATCATTAGTAATACCAGTGGTGCCGGTCATGCCAACGCCGCCAACGGTAAACTCGCGAGCACCAAGCTGATTGAACAGATTAAGGGTACCGTCAGAGTCAATATCTATCGTCGTTACCGAGGCAGAGCCAATACTGGAGTTGATATTGATGTCACGCATATTGGCCGCAACACCGTCCTGGCTGTAGCTGATTTCACCAATATCCAGCTGCCCTGGGTCAAGCTCAATCGTCACGCCAGACTGACCAGATACATTCGCCATGGTCTCATCATCAAGCGCTTCTAATGCCGATACTGATACAGCCTGAACCGCGAGTGTGAGCGCACTTAACGTCAAAGTAGTATTCTTCATAATCAATCCACCGGAAACAGGAGTAAGTTACCACCGACAGTGATATTGCCGTCTAGCTGAACGCCAAATATTTCGGTTTGACGAAATGCGGTTCCATCCTGAAGAGGTACACCAAATTCACCATTGTTAGCCACAGCGAACTTAAACTTAAAATCGTTGAACGTAATGGTCCCTGGCAGCCCGATTTTTAGAACCTCATCGTCAACCGCTTTTTCTTCGAAGCCACCATCAACCCAAACGTCATAGTTTGTTGCAGTCGTCAAAGTTTCCGTCTGAAGCGTTAGTCCTTCAAAGGACATGCCACCAGAAACGTCATCCAGAACGTACCAACCTTCACTGTTCTCATTCAATTTGATAGCGAGACGCAAACCACAGATCCCGTTTTCGCATTCTTCAGAGCCAACGATGTTACCGGCGCCGTCGAATATAGGACGGGTACCTGGAGTGAAGCCTGAGACCTCATTAGGATCGTCCCAAAGGGGTCCACCATCTTTGTTGATCGCGAACTCACCAGAGAGATAAACACCACCCTTACCGGAGATTTCGGACAAATCGAAATCATCAATTGCTTCCATCTCGGCCATTGACGAAGTTGCGACCATCAATGTGGATAGAGAAAGTACTAATTTATTAATTGTCATTCTGACCTCCACCTATTACAGGTCGCGACTGGTAACTTTAAGGTACTGAGCACGCAAACCATCTACAGTGATACTACCGAGGCTAGCGTCCGGACTGTTGCCTATCCGCACGTCACTGATTGATATAAAGCTCTTCGGTGAGTTTTCATAGTAATCATCATAGAAAGCTTGCATGTCTTCCTGGCTACTGGTGTCGACATCATCACCAGGACGGAGCTTGGTCAGCTCAAATTCGAAGTTACCATCCGACGTAGCAGACAGACGCATTGGCTGAATCTCGCCGTAACCCAGGTTAAGACTGACAAACATGTTGTCCAAGTTTAGAGTAGAAGCCTCCTTGGCTACAGGATCATTGTCACAAACCGAAGGATCACAAACACTGATATCCAACTCTTTGATAAATAGATTCAAGCGAATCTCAGCATTCAGCTCATCGTCACCCTGCTCGTCAGGAGCAGACCAAAGACGGAACGCAGTTCCATCGATAAACAGCCCTTTCATGTTGATATCGATGTAGTCGGTACGTGGGCTGGTTGAGCCATCAGGATTTACTGAGTTCACTGCGAATTCGAAGGATGCACCCACATCCAGGCCATCCCTGCGCTCCACACCACTTGCCAAAGCTATTGAAACACTTTCGATACCATCTTTTGTTTCTCCCTTGCGCGTGATCAGGCCACCGTCGCACGAGCCAAAATCGCTCGAATCCAAACCACACAGCACCTTGAATTCTTCTACATTATTGACCGCTTCAATATAAGAGCCTGCAGGCCCAAAACTATCGGAATCATTGTTGGCAGCGGCCAGATCTTTACGTGCTTCAATAAGATCGTTATATGCATCCTGGCGTACCGACTGCTGTTCCTCGTAGGAGTCGTAAGAATCGTTGTATGCGGTCCGAGCATCCCGGCAAGCACCTCCCCCGATTACGGGACATGCGGAACCATTCAATCCGGTACAATTATCGCCAAACTCACAATCAGCTTGAGGTCGAATAGCCATAAAAGCTTCATAAGCATCGAATGCCGTAGTCAGACGCTGACCGAGCTCAACAACCTCGGCGTCGTATTCCGTTTGCTCCTGTGCAACAGTGGCCTCCCTTGGAACAATTTCACTCAAGTAGTAACTATTCATCTGATTTTCTAGTGCGCCTAATGCCAGAGAATAGGTATCTACAATTTGCGCTCTGGACGAATTCAGGGCATCAATTTCATTTGTAATCGCTTGCACTGCGACTCCGTTAGAGCCAACCGTTGCCAAGTCGTCACACCCAGGCTGCCCCCAAACACACCCCTGATAGTACGAGAATGTGGCAAAAGTTGCGCTATTCTGGACATCTGATTGGTACTCATCAGCTGCAAGTTCAAGTAGAGCCAGTTCATTGTTAATCTGACCGTACTTTTCGTTATACAGAGGATCATTAGGATCGAGGCCACCACTGCCTCGTAATGAGCGAATGACGTACGGATGGAGGTAACTGCCAATCTGCCCTGGAGTACGAATGGAGCCCTCTTCACTGCCTTCCCCCATAACATAAAGGCTAGTCCACTTAATATCGATCTCTTCGCCCGCAGAGCTTTGTATGCCTGTTACTGAAAGCTCAGCTCCTTCCGTGTCCAAAACGAAATCTTCAAGGGCAAACCCAAGCCCCTCACCAGTTGCCGCACTCATCTGGTTATCATCAAGAGCCTGCAAGTCAGCAAATGCCGCAGCAGAGACAACCATCGAGGTGATTAACATAGATCGCAAGATTTTCATAATTAGCACCCCTTCAGGCTACCAACACAGGTAGCCTGACGTGGCGTACCGTTCGTTGCACTGAACAAATCAAGGTTGAGTGGATACTTCACACCAGAGCCAGAATCGAATTTAGCGATATTCAAAAACGCTCCTCTCTGAGTTAATACGCGATCACTGCCTTCGATACCCGAAAAATCTTCCCACGGAACAGAAGTAGTCTGAAGAGATACAAACGCACCTGTAGCTCCGCCGCCATTCTCAAAGTCAACACTTTCATCGCCGACATAGACACTCTGAAAGTTAGTTAGAGGGAAACAAGCGGGAGTACCCGTAACAGTACAGTCTTCTGACCCAGTAAGCGCGGGAATAATAAATTCAAGCGCAGAACCTGGAGCTGTGAAGCTCCTACCCCCCGGAACACCCGCCCAGGAAGCTCGTTTAAGGTAAGGGACGTCCAGATATGGGCTATCGGGGTTTTGAAGCTCACCATCTTCATTTAACTCGCGACCAGCGCCATAACTATAACCAGCGGTACCTACAGCACCATCAACCAAGTCGATTGTACTTACCAACTGCGTACCCAAAGCATCTGCCAAACCTAGTTCAATACACTGCAACCAACTCGCAGTACCCTGACCATTACAGTTCTGGTCATATACCACCGAGGCAGGCCCTTCAATACGGCCATTCAAATTACCTGTTAAAGAGATAAGATCTCCTGACAACCAACCCTGAGCTTCCGAGAAGCCGATACGTACTCCCGCAACCTTCCGAACACCGTTCTCTACTTTATACGCAAGTTCAATGTAGGGATCACGGATCTTAAACTCTTCGATACTGGCATTTACTGCATCTTTATAGTTGGTTACCCGGCCAAGGCCGAAGTTCTCAATGATCAGATCAGCATCATGAGCCACCAGGTTCCCATTTTGAGTCACAGGATTCCCCTGAGCATCCGTCATTGGCACGGTACCGTCTTCACCTACAGTCCGTTCAAACTCACCGACCTTAAGCGTATCAATGGTCATCAGGGTTTCAATATCTAAGCCTAGATTCACCTTGGTGAACTCATACTGCCCTGCCCATTCACCAGTGCCGTCACTGTATGATGATGCATCGATAGTGATAAATGCCTGTCCAGACACATCAGCCATTTCCCGGTCGCTGATAGCCTCTAAAGAGCAGACTGGCAAAGACAGTGCTGTCATTGCGATTGTTAACGGATGGCGGAGAACGTTTTTCACTTCACGACCTCATTTGTCGGTCAAGAGACACCGTTTCGACTGTAGAACCAGTCTATATCAGGACAGATAGATACTCGGTGACAGCTTGTTTTTATTATTGGAATACTTGTTACCTATAGGATATTCGTTAGGGATTTTGCTTCAAGAGGTAATAGCGGTACGAGCGTACTCTTTACAGTGAGAAGACGTTTACGAGCCGTCGATTTCGAGCATCAGCGGCATAAACTCATAGATAGACGCCATTTGTCTCATTATGAACCACAATAGCTAAGGCAAGCGGTCCAGCCTCTGAAACTCAGTATATAGCCAAGTTAGGCGTTTGGAACGCTTATCCACGGACAGGTTCATAGAGGCGCAACGCGAAGCTTGCGGGATTGTTTTTCTCGGGCAATGCCCCCCCCCTGACCGCGTAAGTAATCAGGGGTTTTGAATAGATCGAAGTCGCATCCGACGGGGACGCCTAGTTCTTGACGATCACCTCAATGAGTCCAAAGCTGCCCACATGACGCTCGTGACCGCCATAGATGGCGCGGTCCGACGTACCGGAAATGCCGGTTATGCAGGATGCAATCACCGGCCTGCCCGATAGGTAGTAAAAGTGATTATCGTATTCTACCCAATACCCAAGTAGCAGGTAGATACCACGACGCCATTGATACTTTTTTGAAGTTCCAGAAAAGAAAAAACCCCAGCAGGTTACCCTGCTGGGGTTTTGGGATAGACCGGGGTCGCGATCGACCTTGACGTGTTCGTTAAGCTCGCAATGAAAAAACCCCCGACTGCGTAAGCAATCAGGGGTTTCGAATAAGAGCTTGACGATGACCTACTCTCACATGGGGAGACCCCACACTACCATC
>NZ_CFHJLR010000032.1:0-20905 GCF_984348125.1 Thalassolituus sp. | reverse complement strand
CACTCGGAGTCAGGCTTTTTCATTTGCTGTCCCAAAACTGTGGGACAGCAGTGGCCGGAAGGCGGTTTTTTCTTTTAACCCAGCATTACTGCTGATCAATCAGAGAATTAAGAGTATTGCTCGGACGCATCACTTCCGTGGCCTTCTCAGGATTCGGCCAGTAGTACCCACCGATATCAACCGATGAACCCTGTACAGATTTCAGTTCTTCCAGAATCTGAGATTCATTGTCACTGAGAGCGTTTGCCAGCGGCTTAAAGTGCTCAGACAGCTCGGCGTCATCAGTCTGAGCGACCAGAGCCTCCGCCCAGAACTTCGCGAGGTAGAAATGGCTGCCACGGTTGTCCAGATTACCCAACTCGCGCCCTGGAGATTTCTGCTCCTGCAGAATTCGCCCTGTCGCGACATCCAATGTTTTGCCAAGTACTGCAGCCTTAGCATTGCCAGTCTTCTCTGCGAGGTGCTCCAGTGACGCAGAAAGCGCCATAAACTCGCCCAGAGAATCCCAGCGCAGGAAGTTTTCTTCAAGCAGCTGCTGAACATGCTTTGGTGCAGAGCCGCCAGCCCCTGTTTCAAACAGACCGCCGCCGCTCATCAGAGGGACAATTGAGAGCATCTTAGCGCTAGTGCCCAATTCCAGAATTGGAAACAGGTCAGTCAGGTAGTCACGAAGTACGTTACCAGTAACTGATATCGTGTCTTTGCCGTCTTTCATGCGAGCCAGCGTGAATCGAGTAGCTGCTTCCGGCGCCATAATGCTGATTTCCAGCCCGTCAGTATCTGCTTCTGAAAGATATGTTTCGACCTTCTTGATCAACTCAGCATCGTGAGAGCGTTTCTTGTCAAGCCAGAATACGGCTGGAGTGGAAGTCGCACGAGCGCGATTAACAGCAAGGTTTACCCAGTCACGAATCGGAGCATCCTTAGCCTGGCACATGCGCCAGATGTCACCCTTGGCAACATCGTGCTCAATTAACTGTTCGCCTGATTCGGTAATTACACGCACTTTGCCGTCAGCAGGAATCTCAAAGGTTTTGTTGTGCGAACCGTACTCTTCTGCCTTCTGAGCCATCAGACCTACGTTCGGTACAGTACCCATGGTGCGCGGGTCGAAAGCGCCATGCTCTTTACAGAAGTCGATTGTTTCCTGATAAACACCAGCGTAACAACGATCCGGAATCACTGCTATTGTGTCATGCAGGTCGCCGTCTGAACCCCACATTTTGCCAGACGAGCGGATCATCGCAGGCATGGAAGCGTCTACGATAACGTCATTTGGCACATGAAGGTTGGTGATGCCTTTATCTGAGTTGACCATCGCCAGATGCGGGCGGTTTTCGTAACAAGCTGCGATATCCGCTTCGATAGCTTCACGCTCTGCATCGGGCAGCTTCGCTATTTTCGCATAGACGTCGCCGAGGCCGTTATTAACATCAACGCCCAGACGCTCAAAGGTTTCTGAATATTTTTCAAAAACAGGGGCAAAGAAGACTGACACCACGTGACCAAAGATGATTGGGTCTGAAACTTTCATCATGGTTGCTTTCAGGTGAACTGAGAACAGCACGCCCTTCTCTTTTGCTTCCTGGATTGTCTTGTCGAGGAAAGCCCGAAGAGAGGCAGCACGCATGACAGATGCATCAATAACTTCACCATCAAGCAGCTTCAGACCTTCTTTGAGTGGCGTTACGTTGCCTTCAGCATCAACGAACTCAATATCAACAACGTCAGCATTCGACAGTGTGAGCGATTTTTCGCTACCGTAGAAGTCACCTTCTTCCATATGCGCTACAGAGCTCAGGGAATCAGACGACCACTCCCCCATTGAATGAGGATAGCTGCGTGCATACTCTTTTACTGACGCAGGTGCGCGACGGTCAGAGTTACCCTCACGCAGAACCGGGTTTACGGCACTGCCTTTAATACGGTCGTAACGAGCTTGTACGTCACGGTCTTCGTCCGTTGCCGGATTGGACGGATAAAGCGGAACATCAAAGCCCATACTGCGCAGCTCTTTAATTGCTTCGCGTAGCTGTGGCAGAGATGCACTGATATTCGGCAGCTTGATAATATTGGCTTCTGGCTGCCCTGCAAGGGTGCCCAGCTCTGCAAGCGCATCAGGAATACGTTGTTCTTTTTGGAGGAATTCCGGGAAGTTGGCCAGAATACGGCCCGCCAGAGAAATATCACGTGTCTCAACATCGACGCCGGCAGAGCGGGAAAACGCCTGAATAATCGGCAGAAGTGAGTGAGTTGCCAATGCTGGCGCCTCATCGGTTTCAGTATAAATAATCCTGGATTCGTTCGCGGACATTGTGTCTCCTGTTGCGTTACGCTATTGCTGTGTCGCATGAACCGGCTTCACTAACTTGTGGTAAGTGAAGGACTCCGATCCGGTATGGCTGCAAGCTGGTGATGCCAGATTGCATCTAAACCGATGCTGAGTAGCTTCTTAAGTGCCGCTAATTTGTAGTTTTTCTACAAAAAATGCAAGCTAGACAAAAGAATAAGTAATTTTCTTACAAAACCATGGCTCGCCTGATACTTCTTAACAAACCATTCAACGTTCTTTGCCAGTTCACTGACAAAGAAGGACGACCCACTCTGGCCGACTTCGTAACCACACCCGGGGTATATCCAGCCGGGCGGCTCGACTATGACTCCGAAGGCCTGGTTCTGCTTACCGACTCCGGACCTCTACAGGCAAGGATAGCTGACCCTCAGCATAAGATGACAAAAACCTATTGGGTGCAGGTTGAAGGACGTCCTGATGATAGCGAAATTGATGCGCTTCGGAGTGGGGTCACCCTCAAGGACGGCCCAACCCGCCCTGCCAAAGTTGCCATTATTGAGCCACCCAACGTTTGGGAGCGAAACCCTCCGATTCGCTACAGGGAAAACGACGTCACCACCTGGCTACAAATCGAAATTTCAGAGGGGCGTAACCGGCAGGTCAGACGCATGACAGCCCATATTGGCCACCCCACTCTTCGTTTGATCCGGGCATCTGTCGGCCCCTGGTCACTCAGTGACATAGGCAAGCCCGGAGAGTTCACGTCCGTCGAGGTTCACATGCCAAAGAACTCCGGATCTCGCCGGAAGCCAACGAAACATAGCAGCAAGCCGACTCGACGCAACAGCACTCAACGCAAACGCTGAACCTCCAGCGCGGTAGCCATTCGAGCAGCCGCCAAAGATGCCTCATGCGAGCATTTCAGGTAAACTTCGCAGCTTGATTTTACCGGAGGCCTCATGACTGCCGAACGCTGGACACCGCACGCTACCGTAGCCACTATCGTCACCCGCGGGGACGACTTTCTCATGGTGGAGGAAATGAGCAATGGAGCGCGCGTCATCAATCAGCCAGCCGGACACATCGAGAAAGATGAAGCTGTTATTGATGCAGCCGTGCGTGAGACCCTTGAAGAAACCGGGTGGGAAGTGAAACCTACAGCCCTGCTCGGGTTTTACACCTACACAGCGCCCGCTAACGGTGTTACTTACCATCGGTATTGTCTTATTGCTGAAGCTATCCGGGAAGTACCAGGCGCAGAGCTGGATGAAGGAATTATCGGCCCATCATGGATGTCTATTGAAGAACTGAGGGGCGCCACCAATCTGCGTAGCCCCATGGTACTGACCTGCGCTGAAGACTACCTCTCGCGTAAACATTATCCGTTAGACCTGATTGTTGAGCATCCCTGAATGACAGACATCTCCAATACCAAAGTCATCGTCGGCATGTCTGGCGGTGTTGATTCTTCCGTATCTGCCTACCTGCTGATTGAACAAGGCTACCAGGTGGAAGGCCTGTTCATGAAGAACTGGGACGAAGATGATGGGACGGAATACTGCACGGCAAAAGAAGATCTTGCAGACGCCCAACAGGTCTGCGACACGCTTGGTATAAAGCTTCATCAAGCTAACTTTGCTGCAGAGTACTGGGATAACGTATTCGAACACTTCCTCCATGAATACAAGGCAGGCCGCACGCCGAATCCGGATATCCTGTGCAATCGCGAGATCAAATTCAAAGCCTTTCTTGAGTACGCAAAAGTACTGGGCGCTGACCTTATTGCGACCGGACATTATGTGCGTCGGGGGCAGCGTGGCGACGATACGGTCTTATTGAAGGGGCTCGATGGCAACAAGGACCAGAGCTACTTCCTGCATGCCGTCGGCGGAAAAGAGATCGCTATGACACTCTTCCCTGTTGGTGAGCTGGAAAAGCCTGAAGTTCGCAGAATAGCCGAAGAGAACAACCTGGTAACGGCCACCAAGAAAGACTCGACTGGCATTTGCTTCATTGGCGAACGTCGTTTTAAAGACTTCCTTAAGCAGTACCTTCCTGCACAGCCTGGCCGCATAGAAACACCAGAAGGTGAAGACATTGGTCAGCACAGCGGCCTGATGTACCACACTCTTGGCCAGCGTCAGGGGCTTGGTATTGGCGGTCTGAAGAATCACCCGGACGCCCCCTGGTTTGTTGCTGGCAAGGATCTTGAGCGCAACGTATTGATTGCCGTGCAAGGGAAAAACCACCCTCTGCTGCTTACCGACTGGTTGACGACAACTGAGGTGTTCTGGGTGAATGCCGCTCCGGAGACACCATTGCGCTGCAAGGCAAAAGTGAGATACCGCCAGGACGATCAGGACTGCGTCATTGAAGCAAATGACAAAGGCTTCAGGGTAACGTTCGACAAACCACAGCGCGCCGTCACCCCCGGTCAGTCGGTCGTGTTTTATCTTGAGGACCTGTGTCTGGGCGGAGGCATAATCGAGGCAACGGGAAACAACTGATGACGACACAACAAAAACAACAAGCAATCGCCCTTTCTGCCGTATTTCAGGCTGCGTCACTCGTAGAGGAACTCGCCCGCACCGGCGACGTCCCCAGCGAAGCCACGCAGCCTATGATCGATAGTCTTTTTGTTCAGAATCCGGACAACTTCGACAGTATTTATGGCGACCCTGCCGAAAGTCTTGGGCGAGGGTTGGAGACATTGCTGACCGTCAGTGACCGGGATGCGGGTCAAGTCAGCCCTGATGTCACCCGCTACGCATTGAGCCTACTCCACCTCGAGAGGAAGCTAAGCAAGGCTCCCGGGATGCTGGACGCCCTCGGGCAAGGCATTCAGCAGGCGTCCCGTCAGGCTGAGCATTTTTCGAATGCGCACCCTAATACCATTGCGGCACTCGCTGATCTGTACAAACAGACACTCAGTCAGCTGAGTTTCCGGATTCGGGTAACAGGCAACCCAACGTACCTGCAGAATGCGGGTACAGCCGACAAGGTTCGAGCCATTCTCTTATCTGGTATTCGTGCTGCAATTCTGTGGCGCCAGGTCGGAGGGCGCCGTTGGCAGCTGCTTTTCAGCCGTCGTCGTTACTCAGAAATATGTCGCGACCTCCTGACTGAATCGGACCACTCCTGATGAGTATTAATCGCCGTTTCTGCACTGCCCCCATGATGGACTGGTCTGATAAACATTGCCGCTATTTCTGGCGACAGCTGACCAAAGACACACTGCTCTACACGGAGATGGTGACGACTGGTGCACTGATCCATGGTAATCGTGACCGTTTCCTCGAATACAACGATATTGAACACCCGATCGCGCTCCAGCTAGGCGGCAGCAATCCTTCAGAGCTCGCCACCTGTTCCAGGTACGCTGAGGAATGGGGTTACGATGAGGTCAATCTTAACGTGGGTTGCCCGAGCGATCGCGTTCAGAACAACATGATAGGCGCATGTCTGATGGCTCACCCGCAGCTGGTCGCTGACTGTATTAAGGCTATGCAGGACAGTACCAGTATTGATGTGACCATTAAGCACCGGATCGGCATTGATGATCAGGATAGCTACGAGCACATGCGTGATTTTGTCGCCACCGTTGCTGAAACCGGATGCAAAACCTTTATCGTGCATGCACGAAAAGCCATCCTTCAGGGGCTTTCTCCAAAAGAAAACCGGGAAGTACCTCCTCTGCGCTACGATGATGTATACCGGCTGAAGCAGGAATTTCCAGATCTTGAGATCATCATCAACGGTGGGATTAAGACTCACAAGCAGATCGCCGAAATCATGCCGCACGTCGATGGTGTTATGGTGGGGCGTGAGGCCTACCAGAATCCGTCAGTGCTGATTGATGCAGACGAGCTTTACTTTGGCAAGCCCGCCAACACAGAGTCAGCAAAGGATGCTGTGCGAGCACTCTACCCCTATATAGAGTCTCTTTTAGCTAAAGGAGCCCCGCTTCATTATGTCAGCCGACACATTCTGGGCCTCTTTAATGGTCAACGGGGCGCGAGATTATTTCGTCGCTACCTGAGCGAACGGGCTCACCTTCGGGAGTCCGGCACTCAAGTTTTAGAGGAAGCGCTGCAGCTGATTGACTGAATTACTCAGCCATCGCTGCATATTTCTCCCTGGCATCACTCAGGCCGCCAACATTCGTGATGTTGGTGTACCCTTCAGCCTCTAACGCTTTCTGAGCAATACCAGCGCGATTACCCGACCGACAGTAAAGATAGATAGGTGTATCCTTATCTTCAACAAGGGCAGAAATCCTAGCGGTAATCTCACCATGAGGAACATTGGTCGCAGCATCCAGGTGCCCTGAATTGAACTCCCCTTCACTTCTGACATCCAACCATACCGGTTCGGAAGCGAAAACAAGCGCCGAAGTAAACAACATCACGAGCGCAGTAATTACTTTCATAACTAACTCCAATTACCTGTTTTGTATCGTCTTTTACCTTTCTCAACGTTGTTGTCAATTGACCTTAACCTTGAGTTCCTACACTCTAAGATAAGTCAGACACATTCACATTACCAGCCTGGAATATAGAAATGAGCAAACTGGAAGCACTACGCGGAATGACGGTAGTGGTCGCCGATACAGGTGACATCGAGGCAATAAAAACCCACAAGCCGGAAGACGCCACCACGAACCCGTCGCTCATTCTGAAAGCTGCAGCAATACCAGCATACCGCCCACTCCTCGAAAAGGCGGCGCAGTGGGCCTCAGCCGCAGACAACAATGATTCTATGATTGCTAACGCCTGCGACTATCTGGCCGTTGCGATCGGCAAAGAAATTCTCGGTATTATTCCCGGCCTGATCTCGACCGAGGTCGACGCTCGCCTCTCTTTCGATACAGAAGCAACCATTGCCAAGGCAAAGAAGCTTATTTCTATGTACGAGGCAGAGGGCGTTCCGCGCGAGCGCGTTCTGATCAAAATAGCCTCTACCTGGGAGGGTATTCAGGCAGCGCGCAAACTTGAAGCGGAAGGCATTACCTGCAACCTCACCCTGCTGTTTAATTTTCATCAGGCAATTGCTTGTGCTGAGGCGGGTGCAACGCTGATTTCACCCTTTGTTGGCCGCATTCTCGACTGGCACAAATCTAAGCTCCCCGATGCTGACTTTTCCGGCGACAATGATCCAGGCGTTCAGTCGGTCGCCAGAATCTATCGCTATTACAAAACCTACGGGCATAAGACCGTAGTTATGGGGGCCAGCTTCCGTAACACCGGCGAAATCGAAGCTCTGGCGGGCTGTGACAAGCTTACAATCAGCCCTGACCTGTTAGCAGAGCTGGCAGCAGATGCTACCCCATTGGTACGCCGTCTAGAGCCTCAGCTGACCAGTGCAGACGAGGAGGTTAAGGTCGACGAGGCAACCTTCCGCTGGGCCATGAATGAAGACGCCATGGCTACCGAAAAATTGGCTGACGGTATTCGTCGCTTTGCTGCAGACCAGCAATTACTAGAGCAACAACTGACAGAGCTCCTATGATTCGCAAGTTTTTCGAAAAACTCACCGGTGAGCAGTACGTACCTGAGCCCGAAGACTCAGCTATTGCTGCCGCGGTGCTAATGACAGAAATCATTCGTGCTGATCATGATGTGGACGACACAGAGAAAGACGCGATGCGAGCCGCTCTTAAGAGCCTGATTCCCGAACGGGACGTCGAAACGTTACTTTCAGAGGCTTTTGATACGGTCGACGTCTCAAATGATTTGCAGCGTTTCACATCTGCGATTCATGATCAGTGGGAAGTGGAGCAAAAGATGGAACTTCTGGTCTCGCTATGGAGAATCGCCTACGCCGACAACGATCTGGATAAATACGAGGAGCACATGATTCGCAGAATTGCCGATCTTTTGTATATTTCTCATTCCGATTTTATCAAGGCAAAGATAACCGCACGTGATCACTGAACTGAAGTCGTGCTTTGACGACCTCAAAGCGCGCCTCTCTGATTTAACCGGGCACCTCAATACAGAACGTCCACACCACTTCTACCCTCTGAGTGATACCGAACAGGCGATAAACCCCGACCCAATCCATTGGGCAAACGACCATCTCGCTGATCTCTGGTATATGTCTCATGAGCAGGACGGAAGAACAACGCGTAGCCGTCACGGGCTTATTCTCGCAAGCCCGGAAACCCAGTTGCTGATCAAAGAGGTAAATGACTGCAAAGAGGCTTTTGCACGGGTATCGAGAACACTCCGGGGCACCTCTGAAGCGAATCTGAAGAGCGCTCTCAGTGCACTTGATGCGCGCGGCTCGTCGTTTCGGAATCTCATTGGCAACGCAAGCGGACTTCGCCGCATTCACCTGAAACAATGCACAAGAACCCTTCCTCTCCTTGATGAGTATCCGGTGAGCTGCCGTTTTACCTGGTATGCCCATGGCCGGAGTATCAAGCGCATTTCAGTCAAAGAAGCCGAGCAGGCTTTGCTGGATATAGGTGAAGAGAAAGCACATGTACAAGCTCAGCTAAAAATACTTGGCAATCTCCCCCCAAGCTCAAAACTTGCCCAGGTCCAGACACTTGCACCGACAGTCAGAGCCAACGTTGTATTTCAGAGCGGGCGAAAATCACTTAACTGTCCGCTCCCCATCTTTGTTGCCACAGACAATCCGCATGGTGAATTGCCCAACATAAAAGATGTTCCGCTAACACCGCCCGAGGGGCGTAGTAGGAAAAGTAGAGAAGATAATCTGATTAGCGAGGCTCCGATTCTGCCCAGCTTGAGAGTTCACACTTACGAATAAGTACCACAAGGAACAAACAGCACAAGGAATAAGTACCGGTACGAAAGAGTAAGCTGACTCTGCTACAGCAGAGCCAGCCTTGTCGCATCAGAGCCTGTTCAGGCCATTGAGCGCTGCAACCCGGTAAGCTTCTGCCATTGTCGGGTAGTTGAATGTCGTATTGACGAAGTAACGAAGAGTATTCCCCTCACCCTTCTGATTCATAATGGCCTGGCCGATGTGCACAATCTCAGCTGCCTGGTCACCAAAGCAATGAATACCTAAGAGCTCCAGCGTCTGACGATGAAACAGTATCTTGAGCATACCCACGCCTTCGCCAGTAATCTGTGCACGTGCGATGTTCTTGAAAAAAGCCTGCCCGACCTCGTACGGGATCTTCTCTTCAGTCAACTGACGCTCGTTTTTACCGACCGACGAAATCTCAGGAATCGTATAAATACCTGTAGGTACTTCGTCAACAAAACGGAACTCGTCGGGAGATGAGATGATTGCAGCCGCCGCGCGGCCCTGGTCATAGGCTGCAGAAGCAAGAGCTGGCCAGCCGATCACATCGCCAATGGCGTACACATGAGGCACCGCGGTACGGTATTCGCCATCGACATCGACCTGACCACGACTGTTTGTTTCAAGCCCTACGTTCTCCAGTCCAAGGCCGTCGGTGTTACCCGAGCGTCCTGCGGCCCAAAGGAAAGCATCCGCCTTCACTTTTTTACCCGAAACCATGGTCATAGTTACGTGACGCTCATTAGCTTCAACGGAAGAGAACTGTTCGCTGTGACGAATCAGAGCGCCCTTGTCACGCAAGTGATAGCTAAGCGCATCAGAAATTTCATCATCAAGGAAGTTGAGCAGGCGATCACCCGGGTGGATCAGGTCAACTTTAACCCCAAGGCCCGAGAATATTGACGCGTACTCACAACCAATCACACCTGCACCGTAAATAATAATGGTACGTGGCGTGTGCTCAAGGCTGAGAATGGTGTCTGAGTCATAAATACGTGGATGATCGAAATCGATCCCCTTCGGACGCCAGGGGCTTGAACCTGTCGCGATGACAAATTCATCGGCAGTCAGACGGGTATTGGCCTGAGCACCGGCCATAACGTCCAGCGTGTGCTCATCAACGAACTGAGCCTTGCCTGTATAAACGCTGACGCGATTGCGGCCATAAAACTCAGTCCGCAATTTCACCTGCTTGGCAATGACCTTCTCAGCGCTTTTCAGGACCTGAGGGAAAGAGAACCAGCGCGGCTCCCCGATTTCCCGGAACATTGGGTTGGTATTGAACTGAATGATCTGCTTAACCGCATGACGGAGGGCTTTGGATGGAATCGTCCCCCAGTGGGTACAGTTACCACCAACCATTTTCTTGTCTTCTACGACAGCGACTTTCTTGCCCTTTTTGGCTGCATTCATCGCAGCCCCTTCACCCGCAGGGCCTGCACCTATAATGACGACGTCGTAATGGTATTCCGCCATGAATCTGAAACTCCGTTATAGCAATCAGTTATGTCTATTGTAGGCAATAATCAATGAACTGCTGGATTAGCGCTTAGTTGCATCATAAAAATCGGCACCATCGGATGCCTTGGCTGCCTCTTTGCTCTCTTTTTCGCAACGCGACTTATCGCCACCACAGACATCACAGGCCTGTTCCATGCCGATAGCGCTCATGCCGCCGCACGAACCTGATATAGGTTTACGCCCCATAATCACACCAATAGCCATAGCAGCAACAATGGTGAGCATAACACCGAAGGCAACAAGAATTGTCGACATAATCAAACTCCAGAATGATATGGCTGATCAGTGGCCCGCAGAGCCAAACATCCGCTCAAATGCTGATGAAGAGGCTTCTTTGAAACCATCGCCATCACGAATAATAAAATAAGCCGGCAGGTCATTCGCTTCCGCCAGCGCCATGGCAGCCTCAGGCCCGGCCACGTTGAGTGCTGTAGCCCAGGCGTCTGCCAGAGAACAGGTTGGAAGAATCACACTGACCGACGCCAAAGCGTGACGAATCGGATAACCCGTCAGTGGATCAATTGTGTGTGAATACCGTTGACCATTTTCTTCAAAATAGTTCCGGTAATCTCCCGATGTAGCGACCGCGTGATTTCCGGGTGCGATGATTTTCTGGGCTGAATGACCGACTTCCATTACGGGCCGCTCAATTGCGATACGCCAGTCACCCGAGGGTTTGGCACCTCGGATACGGACCTCTCCACCGATTTCAACAAGATAGTCGCTTATCTCCATGGCTTCCAGGAGTAGACCTATGTCATCAACAGCCCAACCTTTAGCAACCGCAGACAGATCGATGTACAGCGGCACGTCCATCAGAATCTCGTTTTTCTCCTTATCGAGAGCAAGCTTATTCATACCTGTCATCTCAAGAAGCTGATCTACCTCTGCCTGGCTTGGTACGCCCTCTCGCTCTTCTGGCCCGAACCCCCACAGATTCACCAAAGGCCCTACGGTTACATCAAGACGCCCCATACTGTATCGGTTGATGTAGCTGGCGTCCTGAAGCACCGACATTAATTCCGGGCTTACTTGCACGGGCTTTCCCGCCAGCGTCTCAGAATTGGAATTCAGGCGCGACAGTTCAGAGTTCTTTTCATACGTAGAGAAGACTGAAATCAAGTGGGCGAGCCTGTCCTCAACCTGCTCGTGTACCTCTGTCGGTGTCGCCTCGCCACCAAACCAACTGATGTGATACTGCGAACCCATAGTAAACCCAGAAATACGGCGTAGCTCTGGCTGAGGTTCAGAGCAGGAAGCCATGAAGACAACACTCAACAGGATTACTAAGACAGTCTGGAGGTTCTTATTCATTGAAACAAAAGCCTTTTTCATAATTGCACGAAGTATACAGAGTGACTGTAACTTCCACCACGATGGAGAGTTGCTTTTCCGTCTTATACCCAAAAGCATGGGAAGAATTACGAAATAGAATGACAAAATAACTTAACGGTTATATTTCAGATGCAAACCATACGATATAATGAGACTGAGAATTGCTTTTGAAACGATACATCGAGTACCGGACACCATGTCGAACAATGCAGAATCTATGTCAGACGAAATGCTTGAGCTGATTGCACAGAGATTCAGACTCCTGTCTGACCCAATGCGGCTGAAAATACTTCACCAACTACAGAGCGGCGAAAAGTCTGTCACTGAGCTGGTAGAGAACACCGGCGCATCCCAGCCTAATGTCTCCAAACACCTGTCGACTCTGCGCACTCACGGCCTCGTGAAACGTCGCCAGGAAGGCAATATGGCATTTTTCAGTATTGCTGCGCCTTTCATTTTCGATGTATGCAACACAGTATGCGACAGCATGAAGAGCGAGTGGGAACAGCGGTCGAGTCTGCTAGGTAGCTGAATCGCTCATTATGACGGGAGCGACCAGATCGTGCGCGCTCCCTGCCTCACATGCTCGACATACCCTTCTGATGACCAACCATCCAAAACTCTTCTGAATTGATTCCGCTCGATACGAACACCATCCACTGCATGACTTCCGGGGTTATCCGACAGCAATCTCGCCTTAACCTCAGCAGTCAAAACCTGTTCCATATGCGTTCTGAGACGATCTTCACTGGCACCGAGACGCAACAGCGGCAGAACGCTTCTCCAGATTCTGTCTGTCTTCATAGGTAGCTTAACCAGCTGGTGAGCAAGATTCCCTCCGCGATACACGTTAGCCTGAGCAATCAACTCAATGTCTTTCCGTGGTGGCGTGCCGAGTGGCGCAACTTTCGTTGGAAACGAGCGTTCTGCCATCCTGATACGATCACTGTCGTCGGCGATGCGCGCGAGCGCTTTGACATCGCGCTCCCAGTTCTTCAGGAGGGTTTTCACATGGACGCTTAACTCATCCAGCAAATGCCAGATTTTACCTGACACCTGGCTCCGCACTTGCTGACGTAATTCTTGCAACCTCACGTCACTGGTGCCACTGCCATCCATACCCGTCTGCATAAGGTAGTAAACAGGCTTGTGCAACGACTGCGCATAAACCAGCTCACGATGCTGAAAACTAATGCCGGTGGGCGTCGTTGGGCCGTAGTTTTCGCCCAACAGCAAAAGAAAAGCATCCGCCTGCGCAATCTGCTTTTTTACCAATTCCCAGTCATACTGAGCGTAACGTGCATCCCAGACAAGTCCTGCGCCCACAGCGCCAGCCAGGGCGACTTGTCGATCGACCTCGAATCGCGCTGCAACATCATCTGGCAGACTGGAGACGTAGACTAGGAGATATTCTTTGCTCGGCATTTCCGTACGCAAGATAGGGTTCTGTTAAGCTGACAACTATAACAGCCCAGACAGATTCAGAACATAGATAATCGTCGTCACCGTCACGCCTGAACCGAGCGTGGATAGAGCTATCACATCCGCCGTCAGGCGGCTATCAGCATTCATACTCTTAGCCATAACAAACGCTGCTGCTGCCGTAGGAGAGGCAAACATAAGAGCAATAACCCCCAACGCCGCCCCAGTTATCCCGATATAAACTGCGGAAACAATAATTAATACAGGCAATACAACCAGCTTGAGAGCAACGGCCGACCAGACTACTGAGTTGGCAACCAATGCTCGATTCATTGTCAGTGATGCACCAATACCAATAAGGGCCAAAGGAAGGGTTAAACCAGCCAGAATATCGCCGGTCTGGAGAAGCACCTGAGGCAGTTCCTGGCCAAAGCCTCGCACGACGCCTGCCAGCGCAATGGCAATAATCAAAGGATTTCGAGCCGTTGTTATCAGTTGCTGCCCCCAGGAAATATTCTTATCCCCGGAGGCAAGCACCCAGACAGAGAGAAGATTGTAGACTGGCGTAACCACCGCTAATACAAGTGCGCCCAGTATCGCACCCTCTTCCGGGTATGCATTCAGACAGAGTGCGAGGCCGACAATCCCGAGGTTCGACCGAAAAGCCCCCTGAACAAATGCTCCGTGGCGTCGAGGCGAAACGCGAAGCACCCTAGACACAGCAAAAACAAACGCAAATGCAGCGAGCGAGGCACCCAAAGAAAACCACACCAGCGGCAGATGCTGAGAAACCGCCATATCAGCGGTCACAATCGCCAGAAACATCAGCACCGGCAAAGACACATTAAACACAAGTCGCGACGAGGTAGCTACGAAAGCATCATCGATATGCTGTTTATGCCGGAGGTAAACCCCGAGTACGACAAGCAGTACGACGGGCACAGTAATGGAAAGAGTCTGGATAAGTAGTGAGATATACATGCCCCGGAGTATACACCCGATGAAAACAGCATGTGAGTCAGGTAAAATGCCCGCTCACTTTTACTGAAGCAGCCACCATGACCCGTAAAAAGAAAACCCGCTCGCTATCGCGCATCCATCAGGTGAAAACCGGAAGCATCAAAAAGCTGAAGCGAGAGGCTGGCACCGATCGTCAAAGCGGTAAGCGCACCAGTAAAAAGAACAAATCTGTTTTTGAGAAATTTCTGGATTCGAATCCAGAAGCCAAAAAGCAACTGAAAGCCGACCAGGAAGCAGCACGCAAAAAAGAAGGCAAGCAGCGTGTGGATTCTCAAAAAGACCGCGAAAACAAGCGCGAAGAAGAAACCAAAGAAAGAGATCCAGATCTGCTTAGTCTGCTGGACAACAACAAGCGCGACGAAGACCTGTACTGATGCCCCACTGGCCTAAAGCCGACCTGAACCTTCGGTGCTACCCCGATGTACCTGCTAACGTCAGCATGCCCTGGGATGCTGCTGATGAATTCCTGATCAATGAGGCTACCCAGCCGGTCAGCCTCATATTGAATGATCGCTACGGCGCCCTGTCCTGCGCATTCCCAGACGCTCAGTTATGGCATGACAGTTTCTGCGCCCAAGTAGCGACACAACAGAACCGGAGCGAAAACGGACTGTCGGAAGCAGAGTTTCTAAGCCACCCTGACCTGTCTGATGCCTTCGCTCATGTCAAATCTGACGGTGAAAACTCAACGGTCCTGATCCGTATTCCTAAGCAGAAAGAGCAGCTGGCAGAACAACTGCACTACCTGTCGAGGGTGTCTCCTGATGCCACGGTTCTTCTTGCCGGAATGGCGAAGCACATCCCAATACCACTATTAAACTGGCTTGAGGAGCATGCTGGCTACTACGAACAGCTGCCAGTAGTGCGCAAGGCCAGACTGATAAAAATACGAGGGTTAGCCGGATTCAGAGACCTGCTACCATCCACCCGCAGCTATGAAATCAACGGCTTTTCCCTGTCAGCACCGGCCGGGGTCTTCTGCGGTGATCGCCCAGACCCTGGGGCACGTGCAATGCTGAAGCACTTACCTTCCAACCAGACCGGGATTATCTGCGATCTGGGGTGTGGCAATGGCATACTCTCTGTACATCTTGCCAACAACAATCCGGAAGCAACCATCATAGGTACCGACGATTCTCTGCTGGCAACCCTTTCAGCCAGGGCGAACCTCAAAGCCAACTCCCTTAATGGTGATATACGTCAGGGCAACATCCTGTCGTCGGTTGATGAAACCCTGGATACAGTTATCTGTAACCCACCATTTCACGATGGCCACAAGCAGCTGACCTCCATCGCAGAGAGTATGTTTCATGAGAGCTTCCATCAGTTACGCCAAGGCGGAGAGCTTCTTGTCGTTGCAAACCGCCACCTGCCGTACACAAAAGTACTGAAGCGACTATTTAAAGACGTAGCGCTTATTTCTGACGACAAACGCTTCAACATTTATCGCTGCGTTCGCTAATGCTTGTATTCCCACTGAACGGCCACAGCTGCGAAACAGACGTCAAAAACAGTCGATTTATCGCTGAAATACTTCCGATCACAGACCCAGAGATTACCAAGATACGGCAGCAGGCCCTCAAGGAGGCCCACCCCAAAGCTAATCATGTCTGTTATGGCTTTCGCGCCATAAACCCGGAAGGTCAGGTAGTCGAAGGGTTCAGTGATGATGGAGAGCCCGGCGGCACCAGTGGCCCACCCATATTGAAAGTGATGCAGCACCACAACGTAATCAACTGTGCAATTCTGATTACCCGGTACTTCGGTGGTATTAAACTGGGCATGGGCGGCCTTCAGCGCGCGTACGGCAGTTCTGCGTCGGACGCGATCATGAGCTTTGGCAAAGAAAATTGGGTGGAGTGGCGCCCCGTCAAGACGCTATGTATACGCTGCGATTTCAAAAATGAAGCTCAGGCCCGCTATATAGCGATAGAAGTCGGAGCCGCCGTTGAGGAAGAGCAATATTCGGAAACCGGGGTTGCTCTTACACTAACGGTCACAGAGGATCAGGAGACCCTTCTGCGAAATCACGGGGATGCCCGATTATTCGAAATAACATCAGGCACGCCTTAGAATTTCTGGAATCTCGCATGGCTCGCGGACGGGGTGAATATTGATATTACCAACGCCTGCGCCAGCCAGACGGTTGTAGATATCGCATGGAGAAGCTTCAAAACGCAGACACAATACCGACTTATCCGCACAGATGCGCCTGACTGAATGCACACGACAGACGCCAAGACTTTCCAGGTAGGTATTCTGTTCATCATTAGACGCGCGCAACTGCATTTCGAATTCCCGGAACCGGCCACTCTCATCCCTCAACTCAGCGAGTTCACGCTGACTGATCACACTCTCAAATCCCATCGGGGTGAGCTGATTAATATCGACTGATAGGTGTGTGCCAGAAACATCTACCAGTGTAAGCTCAGTATTCATAGGCCTTGCCGCTTAACTGTACACATAATAGACAATAGACAACGCTGAGATTTATGCAAAGTCAATACTACATGGCACGCCACTTTGTAAAACGAGAACTGTCATACATGCTTCACCATAACCTTGTGATCAAGCTCTCATTGCTACTTTTTCTGTACAATAACCTCCTACCAATAATCACGGAGCTCAATCAGTGCCATCCGATACACACCTCAGTCCGATTGCCCGCAGTGCCTGGTGTCTCGCGCTTATCGACAGCTGCATTCCACATCTGACTCTTGAAGAAAGCGAGACTGCTTCAAACTTTGATCACTGGAAAAAAGCAATATCAAAACTCAGGGCTTTCATCAGCGGTGAGTTGAAGTCAGAGTCGAACCTTGAACGCTTCTACAACGCATTTTCTGACTGGGAAGCCACCTTCGAGAACACTGACTCCCTCAATGGACGCATCTCTGCTTTGGTGTTTTCTGCGACCCACACAGCGTTTGCGGCTCTGTTTGATGAAGATTCGGATGACACCTCACTCATACGAGGCAACATTAACGATCTCCATCAGGAGCTTGAAGCTCTCGGCGGCGACGGTGAAGGACTGGCCGACTATTGGAAGGAGCTGGACAGCGAATGGACATCAGCCCTGAGCAATGTAAAGCAAAGGCCTATCTCTGGTGCCATTCTGCGCTCGCTCGCAGACGTTGACACCTCGCCTTTCGGGTTGTCCTCCTGATCCGTCGCAGCTGCCAGAAATACTAAATTATGCTAGTCTCCGCGCTCGAATTTGCGCGGAGGCTACACCATGACCTTTACCCCAGAACTGCTATCGCCCGCTGGTACGCTGAACAACATGAAATACGCGTTTGCCTACGGTGCTGACGCTGTATACGCCGGCCAGCCAAGATACAGCCTTCGCGTGCGTAATAACGACTTCAACATGGAAAACCTCGCCACAGGCATTGAGTACGCCCACAATCTGGGCAAGCAGTTCTACGTCGCCAGCAACATCGCCCCGCACAACTCTAAGATCGCGACCTATATGCGCGACATTGAACCCGTCATTGAAATGAAGCCGGATGCGCTGATCATGTCAGACCCCGGCCTGATTATGATGGTCAAAGATAAGTGGCCGGATCAGGTCATTCACCTCTCCGTTCAGGCGAACGTCGTCAACTGGGCCAGCGTCGAGTTCTGGCGTCGTCAGGGCGTCAGTCGGATCATCCTCTCGCGCGAACTGTCGATTGAAGAGATCGCCGAAATCCGCGAAAAGTGCCCGGAGATGGAAATCGAAGTCTTTGTTCACGGCGCACTCTGCATTGCTTATTCAGGCCGCTGCCTGCTCTCCGGCTATATGAACCACCGTGACCCGAATCAGGGCACCTGCACCAACGCCTGCCGCTGGAAATACGACGCCCACGAAGCGGAAGAAACCGCCCAAGGTGACGTTGTCCCGAAGGGCGTGAACGAATTCGATCCAACTCTCGGGCGCGGCGCGACCTCGGATAAGATCTTCCTGCTTCAGGAAGGCAACCGCCCGAATGAATATATGCCGGCGTTCGAAGACGAGCACGGCACCTACATCATGAATTCCAAGGACTTACGCGCCATCCAGCATATTCAGAAGTTGGTGGAGCTCGGTGTACATTCGCTGAAGATCGAAGGCCGCACCAAATCTCATTACTACGTGGCACGCACCGCACAGGCGTATCGCAAAGCGATTGATGACGCTGTGGCAGGCAGAAGCTTCGACAAAGGACTGATGGATACACTGGAGAACATGTCGAATCGCGGCTACACCGAGGGCTTCTTCCGCCGTCATGTGCATGACGAGTATCAGAACTACGAACGCGGCAACTCAGCCTCCGTGCATCAGCAGTTCGTTGGCCAGGTCACTGATGTGCGCGACGGTCGTTTAACCATTGAAGTAAAAAACCGCTTCCAGAATGGCGATACCGTCGAACTCATGACCACTGCGGGCAATGTGA
This sequence comes from Thalassolituus sp., assembly GCF_984348125.1. Lineage (NCBI taxonomy): Bacteria > Pseudomonadati > Pseudomonadota > Gammaproteobacteria > Oceanospirillales > Oceanospirillaceae > Thalassolituus > Thalassolituus sp. The sequence goes on along the minus strand of NZ_CFHJLR010000032.1, from coordinate 2,119 downwards.
CCTACACCCTCAACGACATCCGTGACACGGGTGGCAATCCGCGAGACGATGCGCCCGGCTCCGGTTTTATCGTAACCATTCCTGCTGACGGCCTTGAGCACCTGCCTATGGAGCGCGCCATGTTGATCCGTAACCTGCCGGATGCTCCTGACCAGAACGCAGTGATCGCTGCCGAACAGGTGACGCCAACATCATGACTGAGGGTCGGCACACCTCACGGCGGGATACCCGCCACATACCGAACGACGGCCTGATCCCGCCGCTCTATATCGACGACGACATCATCGTCGTCAACAAGCCTGCCGGCCTGCTAAGCGTGCCGGGGCGGTACCTGAAGGACTCCTGCGTCAGTCGACTCGAGGAACGCTATGGCGAGATTCTGGTGATTCACCGGCTGGATCAGGACACCTCTGGCATTCTGGTGTTTGCCCGCGACAAAGAAGCGCTGAATACCGTCCAGCGCCAGTTTGAAGCCCAGACCACGCGCAAAGTCTACGAAGCGGTCGTGATGGGAGAAGTATCCGGCAATCAGGGGTGCATCAACCTACCCATCATCGTCGACTGGCCAAATCGTCCACGCCAGATGATCAGCCACACGGACGGCCGTTATGCACTGACACGCTGGCAAAAACTCTCTGTGGAGAACGGTAATACCCGCGTCGCGCTGTTTCCGAAGACCGGTCGTTCGCATCAGTTACGCCTGCATATGCAGCAGATCGGACACCCGATTGTTGGCGATACGCTTTACGCAGGCGATGCTGCGGAGTCAGAACCAAGACTTTGCTTGCACGCGAAAGAGCTGGATTTTGGTCACCCAGCAACGGGGGAGCGCATGGAGTTCAAATTGGAGCCCGGCTTTTAAACAGAGTCAGCAGTCAAAGCCACTGATCCTCCCGGCGAACCTCCCGCGCAAACGCCGATGAAAACGCTTTAAGGCGTGATTTCGCCAGGACATTTCGTCCCTCTGCGTTTCGGGTATAGATTAACTCTGCCGGCCCGACATACCGCTCCCAGTTTCGATGAAAGGCCTCAGCATTACTTTTATTCAAGGCCAGCTTCAGCGGTACTGCATGAAAGTCAGAGCGGCCATAACTACCCTTTCGTCTGATCAAGTACCTTGGTGAATCAATTGGGCTGACGACCTCAGCTAAAGCATCAGAAAACATAGACGATTCATAAAAGGTACCACCTAACATTCCAACAAAGTAGGTTCCATCTGCGTGCTTTATTCGCTCTACAAATAGCTGTTTCCTTGGGGTTTCGATGTATCCAGCCTCTGCGAGACTTGAGGCAACCGCTTCACCAATTTGTCCCAGAGAGAGGGTCGGCCGTCATCCTGGAAAAATTCACCAAAGCTGGCCTAACCTACTGTTTTTATTGAAAATATCCGAGACAAGTTTTTAGGTGGCCGGTAAAACTCCCAAATTTAGCCACTTCGAATGCAAACCCCTGGCGCCACTCGATTTTTTGGAAATTACGCGCAATTACGCATGGTATGCGTAATTCGATATAACGCTGACTTCTGCTATCGATTTGCACCGCTCTTTGGGCTAAAATTGCGCAGCCGACCGGGTATGAGCCCTCTCTGTCGGAAAACAGCAATAGGGTCTGCGAAGCGCCTGAGGTGGCCAGCGATAAGAGCAAATACCCTACTGAGCCTGAGAGCAGCAGGTCATCCACTGGCTTCCGGGGTTTTACTTCTTTCTTCCAGTAAACGATTCATCATTTCTGTCTTAATTGAGATTTCCGTTTCCAGCTTGCCAATCGATACAGACGCCTGGGCTTTCCAGGCGAGCAGCTCTTCATTCAGCCTTTTAAGCTTATCGAGTTACTCTGATTGTTTTTCGAGCTCGGATAGTTGGGTTTTGAGTGACTCGACTTCTGCTGATTTCGACTCCAAATTTGTTATTAGTTTGCGCTGCTCGGCTTCCAGCTTTGCAACCGTTTTCTGTGTGGCGCCAAGCTCAGCTGCCAATCTTCCGTTGTCTTTGTTCAGCTGCGTGATATCACCCTGCTTAACAGAAAGTGTTTGATTTAAAGTCCTGATTTCAGCTTGCAATTGCTGTGTTCTGGTTGAATACCCCGGACACCTCAAGAAGAGATAAACTCTTCACCAACA
>NZ_CFHJLR010000031.1:0-25088 GCF_984348125.1 Thalassolituus sp. | reverse complement strand
TCAGTAAGCACCCACACGAATTACTTAATGCTAATTTTTAAAGAACGTTGCTTTGAATCTGCCAGAAGCTTTCTCTCAAAGCGGGCTGCGCATTTTACAGAAGCAGCTTTCGATGTCAACAAGTTTTTTAAACTTTCTTAAGAAGCGAACTTCTTAATTCTTGACATCTGATCCGGACAACTCAGCGTCCCGATCAGTGCGAAGCATTCTACCAGAGAACCTTTCGCTGTCAACCGTTAATTTTCAAAAAAATCTTTTAAAATCAACAAGTTGTAAACCTTTTCCAGACAACTCCGAGGAGCCTCTCTGTCGGATCAGGCGGCGCATTCTACAGTCTTTTCAGACTTGGTCAACACCTTTTTTCGACCCGTTTTCCTTTTCGTTTCAGCGCTGTGCTGGGTAACGATCAAGAGCGGCGCATTATAGAGATGCGGCGATTTGGGTCAACTACTTTCTGTAATAATTTTCAGGAAGTTCTGGCGCGTTTCTTCTTAGCAAAAAACCATAGTCTTAACGCCAGCAGGAATGCAGCTATAAGAGTGTAGGCGACAGGCTCAAACCAGCTAGCCCTGATTTGTAATAAATAGTGAACGGCTGCGAGGGCTACGATTACATAGATGAGTTGGTGCAGTTTCTTCCAGCGCCTCTTCAGCCTTCGCTGCCATGTTTTCGTCGAGGTGATCACCAGCGGCAACAAGAGCAACCATGATAAAGCTCCAACCAAGAGATATGGACGCTCCACGACCTCACGACCTAACTCACCCCACTGCCACCCCAGAAGGAGAGCCAGGTACGCTAATGCGTGCAAAGATACATAGAAAGCTGCATAGAGGCCCAACATTCTCCGGTGTGGCATCAGCCACTTCTGTTTCGTAAGTCTTACTATCGGTGTCACTGCGAGTGTCAGCAGCAAGAAGTTGAAGCCCCATGTGCCTGTAAAGTGGGTAATTGCCTTGCCAGGTTCCGGCCCTAACAGGTTCCATTCGCCTGTCTGCACCCGGACTATTGCCTGCACTAAGTATATGAGTGGTAGTGCGCAGGCGATACCAATAAGCCACCTACGCCCAGTCAGCGTTAGTACCATTTACGCAGATCCATACGTTTATACAGGTGAGCAACCTGTTTGCCGTACCCGTTAAACATTTCAGTCGGTATCCGGTTGGGGCTGAAGATGCTGTTAGGCAGGCGCCGCTCAGAAGCCTGACTCCATCGCGGATGATCGACTTCCGGATTTACGTTGGCATAGAAGCCATATTCCTGGGGAGCAAGATCGTTCCAAGTCGTCGGAGGCATGGTTTCGCGGAAACGGATTTTTACGATCGACTTAATGCTCTTGAAGCCGTACTTCCACGGAACAACAAGGCGCATCGGCGCTCCGTTCTGATTTGGCAGGACATTGCCGTACATCCCTACTGCCATGAGCGTCAGTGGATTCATGGCCTCATCCATTCTGAGCCCCTCTCGGTAAGGCCAATCGATAGTAGAGAATACCGAGCGCTGCCCCGGCATTTCTTTTGGTCGCTCAACAGTCACGAACTCGACGTACTTGGCTGAAGATAAGGGCTTGAAGCGTTTAATCAGCTCAGCCAGTGGGAAACCTACCCAAGGGATCACCATTGACCACGCCTCTACACAACGCAGTCGATAAATCCGCTCTTCCAGGTCGATTCCCTTTAGAAGATCTTCGAGCGCGAAGGAGCCTTTCACCTCGCACTCACCTTCAACAGTCATGTTCCATGGGTCTGTCGTGAACTTACCTGAGTTTTCGAATGGGTCCGACTTACTCATCCCGAACTCATAGAAGTTGTTGTACTGCGTAGCTGAGCTATAAGGCGCTGGCTTTTCACCAGCACCAAAGGACGTTTCAGACGCATTAACGACGGCCTTCTCCAGCCACTCAGGGCCTTCAGGTATACGACTACCTCCCTCAGGTGACACAAGCGCCTGTGCCTGTATTGTACTGAGTGCCGCTGCCGCAGTGAGACTGCCCTTCATAAAGAGACGCCTGTTGACGTACAACTCTTCTGGCGTGATCTCTGAAGGATCGATTTTGGGGTAACGACGCTTTGGAATCAGCATATGCACCTCTAATGGCTGAATTACTCTGACAAAAAAGCCCGGTTGTTGTGCCGGGCTTCTTTCCATATTTATGTCTACATTCGTATAGTCGTTAATCAAACAACTTTTCTTTCACCGCCCATGCCGGGCCAGATAATGCATACAACATAAAGACAGCCAGCAGGACCGTTGCGGGATCAATCGATACAATCGCAAAGCCCATAACAATGGCCAGCAAGGCGACAAAAGGAATCTTGCCGCGCAGATCCAGACCTTTGAAACTGTGGTACTTGAAGTTGCTGACCATTAACAGGCCCGCTGCGGTCACGATAATAGCCATCCACCAGGCAGCATCAGCTCCCTGCGTGCCCGACTCTGTGAAGACCCAGATATTCCCAGCAACAATTGCCGCTGCAGAAGGACTCGCCAGTCCGGTGAAGTAGTTTTTATCAGCCACCGCCAGCTGAGTATTAAAGCGCGCGAGACGTAGAGCTGCCCCCGCACAGTAGACGAAAGCTGCGACCCAGCCGACTTTACCCAGATCCTGCAACGCCCAGCTGAACGCGACCAGCGCAGGCGCCACACCAAAAGAGACCATGTCGGCGAGGCTGTCATACTCTGCGCCGAAATCACTCTGGGTATTCGTCATACGCGCAACGCGACCATCAAGTCCATCCAGCACCATGGCGACAAAAATTGCGATGGCTGCATTCTCAAAATCGCCGTTCATGCCGGCAACGACGGCGTAAAATCCTGAAAACAATGCACCCGTCGTAAACAGGTTGGGCAAGAGGTAAATCCCCTTCCTGTCCCTTTTGGTTGCTACCGGTACCTGAGCGTCTTCGTTATCACTCACACTATGATCCTTAATGTGTTCGGCCCGCATGAGCTGCGGATTTTAAAGTTCTGCGGCTATTATGGGCGAAACCAGTCCATCTGGCCATGTCATCGCCCTGCGGTTTGCCAAAGCGCCTGTAAGACTGGCTCATTGAGTCGTTCCGTCCGCGAGCAGAGCCCAATATGAAAGGGCTCCAGTTCAGGCGTTACCGACAACACCCGCACACGGTTAAGAAGTGGGCTGTTCTGTAAGACAACCTGAGGGACAACCCCAACACCCACGCCGAGTGCCACCATGCTGACAATGGCTTCGTGCCCCGTCACCTGTGCATAGATGTTGGGCGTCAGACTACGTGAAGCAAACCATTGGTTTACGCGTGTACGTGCCAGACCAGTCTCTGAGAGCACCATAGGCACCTCGGCCCACGATATGTCTGATTGTGAGAGCTGAGGAACAGTTCCCACCGTTCTTGGCGCGATAAACAGCAACGGCGACTCAGAAATCCCCCTGAACGTCAGGTCAGGCGACAATTGTTCGGGCCTTGCAGCAATCACGACATCCGCATCCCCGGAGGCGACTCTGGGGATAGACTCCGCGGCATCACCCGTATGAATCCGCAGATCAACTTTAGGATATTGCTCCCTGAACCGGGCCAACAGATCAGCCAGAAAAGAATAACTGGCGGTGACAGAACAAAAGAGCGTCAGCGACCCCTCCAGATCACTCACCTCCGCATTTACCGCGGAGCGCAGCGATTGCCAGGCATCCAGTGTCTGCTCCGCATGCTGGCGAAACAGCTCGCCGGCTGGCGTTAAGGTTAACGGCCCGCTGTCACGTACCAGTAACTGAGCACCCGCATCCTGTTCCATACGACTGATACGACGGCTGAGTGTTGAAGGGCTCATATGTAATTGCTGCCCCGCCCGTCCGAGATGCTGAGCTTCAACGACGGTAAGGAAAACCCGTAAGTCTTTGTATTCCATAGGCTAAATAGGTACCTGACTCGACATTGCAGTATTTGCAACAACTGCTAGCAATAATAGCATTTTACGCAACGACGCTCATCACCTATCATTCGTCTCGAATTTTTATATCAACCACTAGCTACACATCGCACCGTCTTGGAAGCGTAACCGAGGCAGTCAGAGCAAGGCGAGTGGTTTAACTTAACTGCGAAAGCGTCGGCGAAGATGGCCTGACAAGGCGGCGGTTCACTGGGAGCGCGGAGCTTATTGTAATAAGTGAGCACTCACGGTGAACCGGCAACACAGTCAGGGCGATGCAGCCAGCTTTCATTACAGGAGAATTGTGATGGGTGCTAACTACTTTAATACTCTGAACCTCCAGCAGAAGCTGGATCAACTCGGCCGCTGCCGTTTCATGGACCGTTCTGAATTCGCTTCTGAAGCTGAATTCCTGAAAGGTAAGAAAGTTGTCATCGTTGGTTGTGGTGCTCAGGGCCTGAACCAGGGTATGAACATGCGCGACTCTGGCCTGGACGTATCTTACGCTCTGCGTGAAGCTGCGATCGCTGAGAAACGTCAGTCATGGAAAAACGCTACCGAAAATGGCTTCAACGTTGGTACTTACGAAGAGCTGATCCCAACTGCTGACCTGGTTATGAACCTGACGCCAGACAAGCAGCACACTTCTGTTGTGAATGCGGTTATGCCTCTGATGAAAGAAGGCGCTTGCCTGGGTTACTCCCACGGCTTCAACATTGTTGAAGAAGGCATGCAGATCCGTGAAGACCTGACTGTTGTTATGGTTGCACCTAAGTGCCCGGGTTCTGAAGTACGTGAAGAATACAAGCGTGGCTTCGGTGTACCGACTCTGATCGCTGTTCACCCAGAAAACGACCCTAAAGGCGAAGGCTGGGACATCGCTAAAGCATGGGCTGCAGCGACTGGCGGTCACCGCGCTGGCTGTCTGGAATCGTCTTTCGTTGCTGAAGTTAAGTCTGACCTGATGGGCGAGCAGACTATTCTGTGCGGTATGCTGCAGACTGGTGCGATCCTGGGCTTCGAGAAAATGGTTGAAGACGGTATCGACGAAGGCTACGCAGCCAAGCTGATTCAGTACGGTTGGGAAACTGTGACTGAAGCTCTGAAGTACGGCGGCATCACTAACATGATGGATCGTCTGTCTAACCCAGCGAAAATCGTTGCGTTTGACATGGCTGAAGAACTGAAAGAACTGATGCGTCCTCTGTTCCGCAAGCACCAGGCTGACATCATGGAAGGCGAATTCTCTTCCACTATGATGGCCGACTGGGCAAACGACGATGCGAACCTGCTGAAATGGCGTGAAGAAACGGCAGAAACTGGCTTCGAAAAAGCACCAGCTTCTGACGTTCAGATCGACGAACAGGAATACTTCGACCACGGCATCATGCTGGTTGCTATGATCAAAGCGGGCGTTGAGCTGGCGTTCGAATCTATGGTTGAAAGCGGTATCGTTGAAGAGTCTGCTTACTACGAGTCTCTGCACGAAACTCCACTGATCGCGAACACTATTGCACGTCGTAAACTGTACGAGATGAACGTTGTTATCTCTGACACGGCTGAATACGGTAACTACCTGTTCTCTCACGCTGCCGTACCTCTGCTGCGCGAGAAGTTCATGCCACACATCAGCACTGACGTGATCGGTAAAGGCCTGAACCTGAAGTCTAATTCTGTAGACAACGCTCGTCTGATCGAAGTTAACGAAGCTATCCGTAACCACCCAGTTGAGTGGGTTGGTGCTGAGCTGCGTGGCTACATGACTGACATGAAGCGTATCGTTGAAGCGTCTAAATAAGACCTGCTTTAACTAGCAAATAAAAAGCCCCGCCAGTGCAGACTGGCGGGGCTTTTTTGTTTACTTCACACAATCGGAATTGCGCTGTAAAAGGGCTATAATGCGCGCTTTCTGAACAACAAGACCGGAAGCGGCATGAACCCAGATCTGAGCAAACTCCAGCCTTACCCATTTGAAAAACTGGCCAAACTGAAGGGCGAGGTCACGCCTCCTGCAGATCTGGAGCATATCGCCCTGTCGATTGGCGAACCTAAGCACCCAGCGCCGGAGTTTGTACTTGATACCCTGCGCACAGAACTGCAACGCGTTGAGAACTACCCGACGACGAAGGGCCTGCCAGAGTTGAACTCGGCCATCGCCAGCTGGCTGGAACGCCGTTTTTCGCTGGAGAACGTCGATCCGGTATCTCAGGTCATTCCGGTAAACGGTACCCGTGAAGCCATCTTTGCTTTTACTCAGGCAGTCGTTAATCGCAGCCAGTATCGTCCTCTGGTTGTTTCTCCGAATCCTTTCTACCAGATTTACGAAGGCGCAGCTTACCTTTCAGGTGCCGAACCGCACTTCTTACCATGCCTTGAGGAAAACGGTTTCAACCCGGATTACGATGCTGTGCCTGAAGAGGTCTGGCACCGCTGCCAGCTTTTGTTTGTCTGCACTCCTGGCAACCCGACCGGCTCAACCCTGAAGCTGGACGACTTCAGAAAACTGATTGAACTGGCCGATAAATACGATTTTGTACTCGCCAGCGACGAGTGCTATTCAGAAATTTATGTGGATGGTGCCGATGCACCGATGGGCCTGCTGGAAGCCTGTGAGCAACTCGGCCGCAAAGACTTCAAACGCTGCGTGGTATTCCACTCGCTGTCTAAACGCTCAAATCTGCCGGGCCTGCGCTCTGGCTTTATTGCCGGCGACGCCGATCTGCTGAAGCCGTTTTTGCTCTACCGTACTTACCATGGTTGCGCGATGCCGGTTCACACTCAACTAGCGAGCATCGCAGCCTGGAACGATGAAAGCCACGTACAGCAGAATCGCAGCGAGTACACTCAGAAGTTCCGCTCAGTTCTTGAGATTCTCAGCCCGGTACTGGACGTTAAACAGACGGAAGCGAGCTTCTATTTATGGCCCAAGACGCCGATTAACGAAGAAACATTTGCTCAGCAGCTGTTTGCTCAACAGAACGTGACTGTACTGCCGGGCTCATACCTTTCGCGTACAGTCGAAGGTATTAACCCTGGTGAGCACCGTATTCGCATGGCGCTGGTTGCTGAGACATCGGAGTGCATTGAAGCGGCTCAGCGTATTCGCACATTCATTGAATCTCTATAAGGAGCCAACATGTCCTTCGAAAGTCCTTTTGGAAATAGTATTACCAGTGAAGACATCGTCGATACTCTGAGCTTCTTCGATGACTGGGAAGAACGCTATAAGTACATTATTGACCTGGGGAAAGAACTTCCCGGAATGAGCGACGACAAGAAAACCGATGAGTTTCTTCTTCGTGGCTGCCAGAGCCAGGTATGGATTGATCACTCTGCGGAAGATGGAAAGCTTGTCTTTGAAGCCGACTCCGATGCACATATTGTTCGGGGGCTGCTGGGAATGGTGCTGGCGGCATACAACTTTAAAACGCCAGCAGAGATTCTTACTTTCGACAGTGATGAGTACTTTAAGCAGGTCGACTTAGTGAAGCACCTTAGCCCGACACGAGGAAATGGTTTGCGGGCCATGGTACAGAAAATTAAAGATACTGCAGCGGCTGCTTGACAGCCGCACTACGTCATTCAGTAAACGTTGCTAATGGCTGCGGGCGAGATAAAAGATAGCCCTGCCCGTAGCCTATAAACAGCGTCTCTAACTCAGCGAGTTCGCTTTCGGTTTCTATCCCCTCGGCGACAACTTTATATCCCTGAACTTCGGCAAAGCCCCTCAGCGCAGCAACCAGAGACTGCTTATCTCTGTCCTGATCGATGTCACGGATCAAGCTCATGTCCAGTTTCAACATATCCGGGCTGAGTAAAAGAATGTGACGCATGCTCGCATAGCCTGCACCCGCATCATCAATGGCCAGACGCATCCCCGAATCCCGAAGCGGTTTCAGGCGGGCATTTAAGAGGTCGTAGTCCGCGATTTCCTCATGCTCTGTCAGCTCGAGAACAATACGCTTTGCTTCTTCAGGGGTGTAAATTCCTGAAATATCACATTGGAGAAGGAAGGACGGCGTTACGTTGATAGAAACATATGCATTAGCAGGTAGCACCGCCAGGGCCTCTTTAGACTTCTCTACTACTCTGAGGCCAATCGCCGACGACAGGCCAAGGCGATCCGCATCAATAAAGAGTTGAGCCGGTGACAGATCAAGGTCTGTCGATAAACGCGCCAGTAATTCAAACCCCTTAACGGAACGGTCTGTCAGAGCACAGATTGGCTGGGCGTGCAGAAGTAACTCATCACGCTCGAGAATATCGAGAATGACTTCCTGACGCTGGCGATTTTCTTCGCTGCCTTTACGAGCATCTTCAATCAAAGCCGCAATAACATCAGCGAAAACCCGTACGAGCATCAGGCTACGATTATTAAGTTTTGGCTTAACCTCACGACTGAAAATACAGAACGTACCGAAGGTATGGCCATCAGACAAAACAACAGGAACACTGACGTGGGATTTAACGGGAATCGTCGTAAATTCGGGAACCAGGTCTGTTTCGCCACTTACTTCAGTATCCGGTACCAGCTGCTTAAGGCGGCCATCGGCGATCATCTCACAGAAACTATCTTTTAATGGGCCACAGCTGTCTTCAGACACCAGATTGGCATCACTGGCGCAATCGACGAAACGGAATACCCGCTGATCCTGGCTGAACTCAGATAAAAAACCCACATCCATATCAAGCCGATCACGTACAGAACGTATAAGACTCGAGATCGCTGTTTTCAGTGTTTCCGGGCTTTTAGGAGCAGGCTCATTGATCACCTCTGCGAGCTGTCTCGCGACATCCGGGCGCTTTTCCATTAAGTAATACCTTCAGACTCTTCACCATGGAACTATAGCACTCTGTCGGAATTAAACATGCCCCACAAGGTGACACCTCCCAGCATTCTCCAGTCAGGTCAAATATGGAGCGTTTGTACGGATTATTTCTGCAAAGCGTGAATAAATCTTCAACGGTCATTCAGGCAAATATCGTATTTTCAGCTCGGTTTATGGTGATTGAACCGACGATAGAAGACAAAATACGCCAAACTATGGCCAGCTTCCCAAATAAACTTAAACGCAAGAATCTACTGCTCAAGATATGTAGAACTACTGGCAATATTGCCCAAGTGATATCCCGGAGTGGAGCAGGTAGTCCTCATCCTGTTTATCCGATATTCCATCCGCAACTAAGGTGCTTCCTTGAGACCTTGAGAACAGCAAAAGAGCCTGCAGCATCGCCTGCTGGCCGGTGTCTGAGGCGATGCCACAAGTAAGGCCACTATCCAGTTTTACGAACTCAGGCTGTAGCTGCAATATATGCTGCATCGATGCAAATCCGGCCCCCGCATTATCAATAGACAACCGGATACCAGATTGACTCAGCGGCTGTAGTATTCGCTTCAGTTCATGATAACTGGCGACGCGGTTGTGTTCAGATATCTCAAAAACTATCCGGCCACAAAGATCATTATTGAGCCAAGCTGTAAAATTAAACTCTGCGAGAAATTCTGGCGTAACGTTAACTACTACATGTCTTTCATGGGGTGATGCTGATAGCTCAGCCAGCAATTGCTCAATTAAATTTACACCTATCAGATTTGCGAGACCTAAACGAACAGCCTGGTGCACAAGCAGTAGTGGGCTCGCTATGTTATCTGTTGCCCTCACCAGGCTCGGTATTAACTCCGTGCCCTCTTGCTTACCAGTATTAAGATTAACCAGCGGAACCCGAACATACTTCAGTCCATGTGTGGTGATCAGCTCGGTAACTTCGCTTTTCAATTGAATACGATGCTCAGATTCATACTGAGGTAAAGCCTCTGCCTCTTCGATCATAGTCGCGATCGCATCAGCAAACACCCGGCACATCGCCAGGCTTCGATAGTTAAGCTCAGGGATGGAATAACGACTGAAAACACAAAAGGTGCCAAACACAGAGCCGTCAGAGAACACGATAGGAACACTGATATGAGCCCCGACCGGCACCAGTTTCACAGCGGTGAGGTCACTTGCCCCGGAGGTCTGTTGTGCATCTCCTATCAGTTGCGGTGCGCGGCCATCCACGACCCTCTGACACAGGCTTTCACCCCGGTAATCCGATCCGCCAGACCGGACAATATCAACACCCGGAGCCGAATCTACCAGATAGAAGGTCCGCATATCCCCATCGAAGCGCGATATAAAGCCGACTTCCATTCTCAGCTTTGTTCGTGCGGTACGGAGTAAGCTCAACAGACTTTGCTCTAGCAGCTTACTGCCCTTCAGCACAGCAACCGGGTCAAAGGCGTGGGTAAGCTGCTCCAGAGCATCGGATAGGTCAGACATACTAAAGGCCCAAAAGGAAAACCCTTAGAGTATATGCTGGAATTTCGAAAAGTGTTCCGACCCGTGACTAAGGCCGTACACCAGGATGCCCTAGAGCCATCGCCTGACCCTGGCCTGATAATCTGAGTAATCCTGACCAAAGAGCATGAGCAGGATTCGCTCTTCCGGAATTATCTGGAAGCGGGTGATGTACCCCACAAAAATGGCAGGCCCAATGAAGGCCGCCGGGCTCTGAAGCCACACACCCAGCGCACTCAGCAGGAAGGCCATTCCCAGGTACATGGGATTGCGGGTAAATCGATACACTCCACCGGTGACCAGCGCTGACGCCTTCTCGATCTTGATCGGATTGATGGTCGTTTTCTTGCGGATAAATGAGACAAGCCCACCGGAATCCAGAAACAGGCCGATGACGACTAAAACACCCGTCACTGTTTGTGCAGTTACTCCCCACCAGTGTATTACCGGCGTCTGCGTGCTTAACCCCCACATCAGTAGTGCGCATAAAAGGCCAACCAAGGGAGGGGGTATTTTGTGCTCTAGCCTGCTCATCTTCATTCCTTTTTGGTTATATTTATTATGGTGCAGGAAATACAGGCAATAAAAAAGGCGCCGAAGCGCCTTTTTACTATCAACTGGATCAACAGATCAGCTGATTTTTGGATCAAGAGCACCGCTCTGGTACTTCTCGAACATATCGTCCAGAGAGATCGCTTTGATCTTAGACGCATTACCCGCAGTACCGAAGGCTTCGTAACGGGCGATACAGATTTCGCTCATCGCTTTAACAGACTCTTTCAGGTACTTACGTGGGTCAAACTCCGCAGTATTCTGAGCCATGAAACGACGGATGGCACCGGTAGAGGCCAGACGCAGGTCAGTATCGATGTTCACTTTACGAACGCCAAACTTGATACCTTCAACGATCTGCTCGACTGGCACACCGTAAGTTTCCGGGATTTCACCACCGAACTCGTTGATCACCGCCAGCCATTCCTGAGGTACAGAAGACGAACCGTGCATCACCAGGTGAGTATCCGGGATACGCTTGTGGATCTCTTTGATACGATCGATGGCCAGAATGTCGTCCGTTGGCGGACGAGTAAACTTGTAGGCGCCGTGTGAGGTGCCGCAGGCAATCGCCAGCGCATCTACCTGAGTCTTGCGTACGAAGTCAGCGGCTTCTTCTGGGTCAGTCAGCATCTGATCGTGAGAGAGAGTGCCTTCTGCTCCAATACCATCCTCTTCACCGGCCTGACCAGTTTCCAGAGACCCCAGACAACCCAGCTCGCCTTCTACCGAAACGCCGCAAGCGTGCGCCATTTCAACGGTGCGACGGGTTACATCAACGTTGTACTCGTAATCGGTCGGCGTTTTGCCGTCTTCACCCAGAGAACCATCCATCATCACTGAGCTGAAGCCCAGCTGGATAGAACGCTGACATACCGCCGGAGAGGTACCGTGATCCTGGTGCATACATACCGGGATGTGCGGGAATTCTTCGATGGCAGCCAGAATCAGGTGGCGCAGAAACGGAGCACCTGCGTACTTACGGGCACCTGCAGAGGCCTGCACAATCACAGGAGAATCCGTTTTGTCTGCCGCTTCCATGATGGCGCGCATCTGTTCGAGGTTGTTTACGTTGAACGCTGGTACGCCGTAGCCGAACTCGGCTGCGTGGTCCAGCATCTGACGCATGCTGATCAATGCCATGAGAATACCTTCAATGGGTCTATAAAATGGGGACTAAAAAATATCCGGGTATTCTAGCGATTAAAGGAGGGGATAGAAACCTCGAGGGAAGAATGTCGCTTCGCAAGGTGGTCAATACGAAAAACCCCAGCATTGCTGGGGTTTAAATAGAGACGATATTTCTAAGCTAAACCTTTTCTTTCGGCTAACGCTTAATAAAACGGCGCCTGCGGTTGAGGCTGGTGATTCCTCGGCACGCCCATCGTCTCAAAATGCCTGTTCTGCTGATCCACCGATTGCTGAACGGCTGAGTCCTCATCGATGGTGTGCTGTGCGCAAGCCGTGAGCAGGCAAACAGCAATCAACAGTAACGCTTTCACTTCGCGCGCTCTTCCAGAATCGCTACTGCTGGCAATACTTTGCCTTCTACGAATTCAAGGAATGCACCACCACCAGTCGAGATGTAAGACACCTGCTCAGCAATGTTGTACTTGTCCACGGCTGCCAGGGTGTCACCGCCACCCGCGATGGAGAAGGAGTCAGAGGCAGCGATTGCCAGAGACAGAGCTTTGGTGCCTTCGCCGAACTGATCAAATTCGAATACACCCACTGGGCCGTTCCAGATGATGGTTTTCGCTTCTTTCAGCTGTTCTGCCAGTGCCTTGGCTGAGTCTGGGCCGATGTCGAAGATCATGTCATCAGCTTCAACGTCGTCAGCAGACTTCAGAGTCGCTGCTGCGGTTTCAGAGAATTCTTTACCACACACAACGTCGGTTGGTACTGGAATAGAAACCTTTTCCATCAGCTTTTTCGCCGCTGGAATCAGGTCTTCTTCGTACAGTGACTTACCAACTGGCTTGCCTGCTGCTGCCAGGAAGGTATTAGCAATACCGCCACCTACGATGATCTGGTCACAGATGTCGGACAGACTTTCGAGTACTTCAAGTTTGGTGGACACTTTAGAGCCACCAACGATGGCGACCAGCGGACGAGCAGGCTTATCCAGAGCCTTACCGAGTGCGTCGAGTTCAGCGGCCAGTAGAGGCCCTGCGCAAGCAACGGGTGCAAACTTAGCGACACCGTGGGTAGACGCCTGAGCGCGGTGCGCGGTACCGAAGGCGTCCATCACGAAAATATCGCACAGTTCAGCGTAGGCTTTGGCCAATTCGTCTTCGTCTTTCTTTTCGCCTTTGTTAAAGCGCACGTTGTCGAGCAGTGCAAGCTCACCATCGGCCAGTTCGATGCCAGCGCGGAAGTCTTTCACAACGTTGACGTCGCGGCCCAGCAGGCCAGCGAGGTGATCAGCCACAGGCTGCATGGAGAACTCTTCGGCGTATTCGCCTTCGGTCGGACGACCCAGGTGAGACATCACAATGACTTTGGCACCGGCTTCAAGCGCGTGCTGAATGGTTGGCAGTGACGCGCGGATACGCACATCAGAAGTCACCTTGCCGTCTTTTACCGGCACGTTCAGGTCTTCGCGGATCAGAACCCGTTTTCCTTTCAGGTCCAGGTCGGTCATTTTCAAAACAGTCATAGTCATGTCCCAGATAATGGAGTCTTTTAAATTCTTCAGCGTGATAGTGCGTAGCCATGCTGAGACGCGGTGAATACATCCCGCTACTCTCGTCTGGCGCGCTTTCTAAATAAAAGAGCGACAGACGCTCAGCCTGACTCCGCACTACCCCACTTCAAACAGGCACCGCGCGGCCGTCAAAGCGGGGCGATGCCAACAAGTTGGTTAGAAATCGCGCGGAGTATACCAGCATGAACAGTGCGTTTCACCGGCCCACACATGACAATCACCGCCCAGAACTGACCTTTACCTTGTTTACCTCGGTAAGTGCCGATAGCCTGCTTAGCCTTTCATGTATTTACGGTTCAAAGGCTTTCTGATGCTGCGCTGGCTCTGGCAATTTATCCGCCCTTACAAACTGCGTTTAACCATTGCAGTGATCGCGCTGGTGACTACAGCTGGCCTGACGCTCAGCCTTGGTCAGGGCGTTCGTCTGATGATCGATCAGGGGTTCGCGGCCAGTTCAGTTGAAGGCCTGAAAGACGCAGTGATCTTTTTCGCCATTTTGGTGGTTGCCGTATCCGTGGGGGCTTACTTCCGGTTCTATATGGTGTCCTGGCTGGGAGAGCGGGTGGTCGCGGACATCCGTAAAACGTTCTACCGACACTTAGTCACACTGCCGCCGTCGTTTTTTGAGGATAATCTGTCCGGCGAAATCCAGAGCCGGATCACTACCGACACCACCCTTCTACAAACCGTAATTGGCTCATCATTCTCATTTGCACTGCGTAACGCTCTGACCTTTGTGGGTGGCATTACCCTGATGTTTATCACCAACCTGAAACTCAGCCTGATCGTTTTAGTGGCGGTGCCTCTGGTGGTATTTCCTATGGTGTTCTTCGGGCGAAAAGTGAAAAAGCTTTCGCGCGAAAGTCAGGACAAAGTTGCCAGCGTCGGCGCCTGGGCGGGCGAAAGTCTGCAACACATCAAAGTCGTGCAGGCCTTTACCCGTGAAGACAGCGTGAACAAACAGTTCAGCGACGCCGCCGAGTCCGCCTTTTCTGTGGCTTTACTGCGGATTAAACAGCGCGCCCTGATGATTGCTCTGGTTATGGTTCTGGTGATGGGATCAGTTGCTAGCATGCTGTATGTAGGCGGTCACGATGTGATTACCGGCGGCCTGAGTGGCGGTGATCTGGCCGCCTTCGTATTCTACGCCATCATGGTCGGTGGTTCGCTGGCGGCAGTGACGGAAGTGTATGGTGAAGTACAGCGTGCTGCCGGCGCGGCGGAGCGTATTCGTGAACTGATGGCGGCTGAGGCAGATATCCAATCGCCATCGGAATCTGTAAGGCCAACCTCACAGCAGACGGCACCTCAGATTAGTTTCCGGGGTGTCACTTATTACTATCCATCCCGCCCCGACCGGGAAGCACTCAGCGACTTGAATCTGGAAGTTAACGCCGGTGAACGCATTGCCTTAGTCGGCCCTTCCGGGGCGGGCAAGTCCACCCTGTTCGATATGCTACTGCGCTTTCGTGATCCACAACAGGGAGAGATTCTGCTTGATGGCACGCCACTGGCAGACTGGCAGCTGCAGCAACTGCGCAGCCAGTTTGCTCTGGTGCCTCAACAGCCGGTACTGTTCAGCACAAACGTGCTGGAAAACCTGCGCTACGGCCGACCTGACGCCTCCGATGCGGATATTCTCGCTGCCGCCAAAGCGGCGCATGCCGATGAATTTATTCAGCAGCTGCCGGAACAATACGAGTCGTATCTGGGAGAAGGCGGCGTGAAACTATCGGGTGGTCAGAAGCAACGCTTGGCCATCGCCCGAGCGATTCTGCACGATCCGAAAATCCTCCTGCTTGATGAAGCCACCAGCGCCTTAGATGCCCAGAGCGAGTACCTTGTGCAACAGGCGTTAGATAAACTGATGCAGAACCGCACCAGCTTTGTGATCGCGCATCGTCTGTCGACCATCAAACACGTCGACCGCATCGTTGTGATGGATCAGGGACGTATCGTGGCTGTCGGCACGCACGATGAACTGCTTGAACGCTCGCCCTTGTATAAGCGGTTGGCCGAGTTACAGTTTGGGGAAAAGAAAAGCGCTTAATCAGACCTTGATCACAATCATCTCACTGGCCGTATCCAACATACGGTTCGCAAAGCCCCACTCGTTATCAAACCAGACCAACAGTTTGAGCAAGCGTCCGCCGCTGACCCGGGTCTGAGTCGCATCCACAATGGCGGAACGCGGATCATGATTAAAATCGATAGAGGCGTGGGCTTCGCGGGTCAGGCCAAGAATCCCGTCGAAACTCTGGTTAGCCGCCGTTGCCAGTAACTGATTCACCGCTTCGGTATCTGTCGCTTTGTTGAGTTGCAACGTGATATCCAACGCCGAGACATTGATGGTAGGCACACGCACGTGCAGGCTCTCTATTTTGCCGGCCAGTTGCGGCATCAGGCGCTCGATCCCCGCGGGTAACCCGGTATCGACAGGAATAATGCTCTGCACAGATGATCGGGTACGACGCAGGTCTGAGTGGTAGGCATCAATCACTGGCTGATCATTCATCGCGGAGTGGATGGTGGTCGTGACCCCGGCTTCAATGCCATAGGCCTGATCAATCAATGTCAGTACCGGAATCAGAGCATTGGTCGAGCAGGAACCGTTAGAAACAATGCGCTGATCCGCCGCCAGTGAGTCATGGTTGTGACCATAAATGATGGTATTATCGACTGCGCTGTCTGCCGGGTTCGAAATCAGTACTTTCTTCGCACCGCGGCTGAGGTGCAGCTCGGCATCTTCGCGTGAGCGGATCTGGCCGCTGCATTCCAGTACCAGGTCCACGTCCAGCGCAGCCCAATCCAGTTCTGCCGGATCACTGATATGACGAACACAGATACGATCGCCGTTGACCATCAGGTGCTGCTGATCAGCGATGCTGACGGTGCCATTGAAGCGACCGTGCGTACTGTCGTAACGCAGCATGTAGCTCAGCGACTCAATGTCTGCCAGCTCGTTGATCGCGACCACTTCGATGTCCTGCCGGTAACCGTTTTCATAAAGCGCACGCAGCACACAGCGGCCGATACGTCCAAAACCGTTGATGGCGATACGGGTTGTCATGGGTTTGTGCGCCTCATTACTGTCTCATGATTGCCGGGCTTCTCAGAAGCTGGATACTATGCACTCTATTGTCGCGGAATTGGTCGCCGTAGGCAAAATGCACACACCGGAATACCCGACATGACTTATCCCCCCTGCCCTTTGTGCCACGAAACAGAGCAGATTTCGGTTCTCGACAGCGCCATGCCGCGTCGTTATCTCGCCTGCGGGCAGTGTTATCTGGCGTATATGCATCCCAATGACTACCTGAGTGCAGATGAAGAGAAAGCATACTATGCAACCCACGAGAACAGCATAGATGACGAAGGCTATGTCGGGTTTCTGAATATTCTGCTGGCGCCGTTATTAGATCTCATCGAGCAGAAAGAAAAGACAATAGCGCTGGACTATGGTTGTGGTCCGGGCCCCACCCTTTCTGTGTTGCTTGAGCAGAACGGCATCCACTGTGATAACTATGACCCGTTTTTCTTTCCGAAGGCATTGTCCCCGCCGTACGATGTCATCACAGCCACTGAATGCTTTGAGCACTTTCATCACCCGGAAGATGAACTTAAAAAATTAGTATCAATGTTAAAGCCGGGAGGCCTTCTGGCTTTAATGACAAGTCGCTGGAGCAATGCCGAAAAATTCATGCACTGGCATTACAACCGTGATCCGACCCATGTAATTTTTATGCACGAAAAAACGATCAATTACATCGAAGATAGGTTTGGTTTATCCTGCATTTGTAAGGATGAAAAGCGCGTCGTTATTTTTAAAAGAAAATAAAAAATTAAAATTAATAAAAACCAAAAAATTAACGCGACGCAAATTCTCTCGGCGTCATTCCGTACTGCTGATGAAAGCGACGGGAGAAATGACTTGGATTAGAAAACCCGAGTTCATAACAGGTACTGGTAATACTTTTTCCGCTGCGGATAAGTTTGCAGGCGTGTTCTAAGCGGCGCTGCTGCTGGTATTGGGCTGGGCTGCACCCAAGGCTATTTTTAAACTGCTGAAAAAGCTTAGTGCGCGACATACAGGCAACACGCGCAAGCTGATCAATATCCACCGACTGTGCAAGATTCTCTTCAATATAAGCCACGGCATTCGTCAGGCCCGACTGGGTCGGGTTCTGTTGCACACAACGCAGTAAGAAATCCCGCCCCTGCTGACGTAGCATCCGCGCTACCAGCTCATTTACTCCGAAGTTCAATACCAGGTCACAATCGTCTTCTTTCTGTACGTGGCTGGCGACGATACGCTCTAGTAGCTGCTGAGTAGCATCGGTGTGAGCGAGATGCCACTGACGTGTCTCGACTTCCCACTCACCCAGATCTTTCGGTCGCTCGCTGACAGTATTCAGCTGATCGCAGACTTTCAGCAGAGTCTCGCGCGGTATTTCCAGCGTCATACAGGTGGTGGGGGTATCTAACGTGGCTTCGGGAAAGTCGATTTCAACATATTCACCGGGCGCAACAACGAAGGACTCGTGAGGAAGAAATTCCGTCGAAAAACCATCCATACCATGCATGACTTTCCGGCCGGTCATCATGCCGCAGTACAACAACTCACCAGCATCCAGACGGATACGATCGGCCTGTTCATAAGTGTCATACACAGATAACTCGGCTAACTGGCTGGCATATACCGTACGGTTTTCTATTAATTCGCTGGGGACGACTTTCTGGCGATGAGCACCTGCGAGTGCAGCCATACTGCCCGGTCGATGTTCTGTAGTCATAAGAAATGCGCCGTCGTCGTTACATAGAGTCGTTCTAAGAAAAAGCCTCTGTCTGCCAATCCGCTCTCGTGTGTAATTGCGGGCCAGTTACACATTCTGACACCAGCGGGACTCAGAGAACATTCTTGCGGACTGTCGTGCAAGTCATCACCCCAATAGACCACATACTCTGGAGTCACACAACAGAAAACGCCGGCAGATTGGGCCGACTAATACTTTAGTCGAAGACCTGAAAGGACCGGTAAGAATAACAACGGAGATAACACCATGATCTATGCAAATCCAGGACAGCCAGGTTCAGTCGTAACCTTCAAAGAACAGTACGGCAATTACATCAATGGCGAATTCGCTGCCCCTGTAAATGGTAACTACATGGACAACGTCAGCCCGGTTAATGGTGAAGTATTCTGTCGCGTTGCCCGTTCTGACAACGCAGACATCGAAAAAGCGCTCGATGCTGCCCACGCAGCCGCACCTGCCTGGGGCAAAACCTCAGTACAGGAACGCTCTAACATTCTTCTCAAGATCGCTGACCGGATGGAAGCGAATCTGGAGATGCTGGCTATCGCCGAAACCTGGGACAACGGTAAAGCCGTACGCGAAACACTGGCGGCGGATATTCCACTGGCCGTTGACCACTTCCGTTACTTCGCCGGCTGCCTGCGTGCACAGGAAGGCAGTATGGCTGAACTGGACGAGACCACTGTGTCGTACCACGTTCATGAACCTCTGGGCGTCGTTGGCCAGATTATTCCGTGGAACTTCCCGCTATTGATGGCCGCGTGGAAACTGGGCCCAGCACTGGCGGCAGGTAACTGCGTAGTGATGAAGCCTGCCGAGCAGACGCCTGCATCCATTCTGGTACTGATGGAGCTGATCGGTGATCTGCTGCCACCAGGTGTTGTAAACATCGTTAACGGCGTGGGTGAAGAAGCAGGTCAGGCACTGGCCACCAGCAAGCGTATCGCCAAGCTGGCTTTCACTGGCTCAACACCAGTAGGCCAGCACATTCTGCGCTGTGCAGCAGAAACTCTGATTCCAAGCACCGTTGAACTGGGTGGTAAATCACCTAACGTCTATTTCGAAGACGTCATGCAGATGGAAGACGATTTCCTCGACAAAGCAGTTGAAGGTACGGTTCTCGCCTTCTTCAACCAGGGTGAAGTATGTACCTGTCCTTCACGTGCCCTGATTCAGGAAAGCATCTACGACGAGTTCATTGCGAAAGTTGTTGCCCGTGCTCAGACCATCAAACGTGGCAACCCACTGGATACCGACGTTCAGGTAGGTGCTCAGGCATCGCAGGAACAGTACGAGCGCATCATGAAGTACATTGAAATCGGTAAACAGGAAGGCGCTGAAGTCCTGATCGGTGGCGCGCCAGAGAAACTCGAAGGCGACCTGCAAACCGGTTACTACATCCAGCCAACCGTATTTAAAGGCAATAACCAGATGCGCGTGTTCCAGGAAGAGATCTTTGGCCCAGTCATCAGTGTGACTACCTTCAAAGACGAGGCCGAAGCCCTGCAAATCGCCAACGATACTGAGTTTGGTCTCGGTGCTGGCGTCTGGACCCGCGACATGAACCGCGCTTACCGTATGGGCCGTGGCATTCAGGCCGGTCGAGTCTGGACCAACTGCTACCACGCTTATCCGGCACACGCTGCCTTTGGTGGTTATAAGAAATCCGGCATCGGCCGCGAAACCCACAAAGTAGCACTGGAGCACTATCAGCAGACCAAGAACCTGCTGGTCAGCTATGCCACCAGTCCCTTAGGCTTTTTCTGAAATCAGATTTCTTCTAAGGTCGGTTTCTTTTAAGGAACAAAACTTTACCTCTCCTCTGGTATGAAATGCGCTGCATTTCTCCTCCTGGGCTGATGTCGATTGTTGGGAGACCCGGCATCATTAAGGCCCTTTTTTAAGCACCCGTTCGCGGGTGCTCTTTTTTTATCTAGGGCCTGCTCTGCTATACATACGCCACAATCAATAATACCCTATCAATATACTCAGTTATTATTGGTTGCATCGCTATGCCTGTCGTCTTCCCGTTCGAAAACATCTACGCGCAACTCCCTGAGCAGTGTTTCGAACGCGTTATGCCCACACCGGTGAAAACTCCGACGCTGATTCGTTTCAATGCGCCCTTAGCGACCGAATTAAATATCGAATTCAGCGATGCCGGTGATGAAGAACTCGCTCAGGTATTTTCCGGCAATCTGGTGCCACACAATGCCGACCCACTGGCGATGGCGTATTCCGGGCATCAGTTTGGCAACCTGAATCCACAACTCGGGGATGGCCGCGCCATTCTGCTGGGTGATCTCTACGACAGCGACGCAAAGCTGAAAGATATCCAACTCAAAGGATCTGGGCGGACTCCCTTTTCGCGCGGAGGAGACGGTCGCAGCCCGCTCGGGCCCGCGCTGCGCGAGTACATCCTGTGCGAGGCCATGCATGCCTTAGGTATTGCGACCACTCGGGCACTCGCGGTGGTCAGCTCAGGAGAACATGTGATTCGCCAGCAGCGCGAACCCGGTGCAGTATTTGCCCGTGTGGCATCCAGTCATATCCGAGTCGGGACGTTTCAGTATTTTGCGATACGCAGAGATCATGTTGCCCTGAAAGCGCTGGCAGATCATGTGATTGACCGGCATTTCCCTGAGCTTAAAAGCAGTCCTGAAAGCGAGAATATTTATTTATCACTGTTTAAAAATATCGTTAAAAAACAGGCAGAATTAATTGCATCATGGATGAACCTTGGATTTATTCATGGCGTGATGAACACCGACAATATGACCGTCAGCGGCGAGACAATTGATTACGGCCCCTGCGCGTTTATTGATGCGTTTAATCGCAAAAAAGTTTTCAGCTCGATTGATCAACAAGGGCGATATGCTTACATCAACCAACCCGCGATTGGCCAGTGGAACCTGACCCGTCTGGCTGAAGCCATGCTGCCTTTGTTTATGAATGACACAGCCAGCGAAGCGGCAGAGAAACAGGCGATTGATGAAGCCACTCAGATTCTCAATGACTATGTCCAGATGCACCAGAATGCCTGGGAATCCGGCATGGCGAAGAAGCTTGGCTTCAGCTCAGTCGAGACTGGCGACCGGGAGTGCTTCGAGTCTTTGCTCGATCTTCTTGATGAAAGCCGTCTCGACTTCACGTTGTTTTTCCGCCGACTGAGTGACTGTACAGACCCGAATAATGATACCAGCGCTCTGTTTACCCTCTTTGATTCACCTGATGCCCGTTCAACGGATGACATCAAGCAGCGCCTTTCAGACTGGATCAGCAAATGGCAGGCACGACTGAGCGAACGCGAAGAACTGAAAGTGGCTGAAGAGCGGATGAAACAGAACAATCCTGCCATCATCCCACGCAACCATCAGGTGCAGGCGGTGATCTCGGCGGCGGAAGAAGGGGACTACGCTCCATTTGATGCTTTACTCGGCGCGCTGAAGTCACCCTACGAGCAACATGCCGAATACGTTGCGTATGAAGCGCCTCCACTGCCAGCAGAGCAGGTGTTCAGGACCTTCTGCGGCACCTGATCAACAGGCCGTATGGCTCGGTTCCTCGACCGCTTGCAACCCATTGTTCCAGAATCCCGGTTTTTACCCATGCTGTCCGCTGCTAATCTGAACAGAGGATGATGACCAAGAGAGGCTCCGATGGGACTGCTGGTAAAAGGTGAGTGGCACGACAAATGGTACGACACCGATAAGTCAGACGGTGCGTTCGAACGCGAAGACGCGCAACTACGAAGCTGGGTAACGGCAGACGGCAGTGCTGGTCCTTCCGGGAATGCCGGTTTCAAGGCCGAGTCGGGCCGCTATCACCTGTATGTCTCTCTCGCCTGCCCCTGGGCACACCGCACCCTTATATTTCGTCAGCTGAAAGGACTTGCTGGCCATATTGGTGTGTCTGTCGTATCTCCCGATATGCTGGACCACGGCTGGACCTTTGATACCGAGGCAGGCAGCTCTGGCGATCCGCTTTATCACAGCGACTTTATGCATCAGATTTATACCCGCAATAAATCGGATTACACGGGCCGGGTAACTGTCCCTGTGCTCTGGGATAAACAGCAGGAATGTATCGTCAGCAACGAATCTGCTGAGATCATCCGTATGCTGAACAGCGCCTTTAACAATATTACCGGCGATCAGCAGGATTTCTGCCCCGAGCATCTAAAACCTCAGATCGATGAAGTGAATGAGCGGGTTTACCACACGATCAATAATGGCGTGTACAAAGCCGGCTTCGCTACGAAAGCAGAGAAGTATGAAGCTGCCTTCAGCGAATTATTTGACTCACTGGACTGGCTAGAGGAACGACTGACGCAGCAGCGTTATCTGGTCAGAGATGGTGACAAAAGTGTACTGACAGAGGCTGACTGGCGCCTGTTCACAACGCTGATCCGCTTCGATGCCGTGTACTTCGGTCACTTCAAATGCAATCTGCGCCGTATCGAAGACTATCCGGCGATCAGTGGCTACGTGCGCGACCTGTATCAGCATCCGGGCGTTGTGGAGACGGTCGACTTCTCCCACATCAAGCGTCATTACTATTACAGCCATGACATGATCAACCCAACGCGCATCGTGCCCGTCGGCCCTGCGCTCGACTTTAACCGGGCGCATGGTCGAGAGTCACTCAAGTGATCGTCGTCAAAGACGACAATTGAAATAATTCCGACATCCGGATTGTGCTAGCGTAGTCGACCTTCAAACATTTTTGCCTGCTGCCCATGCAGGCATCGCAGGGACACACTATGAGCACAATCCACTTTATTGGTGGCGAAAAAGGCGGTGTCGGTAAATCCGTATTCTCCCGCCTGCTGTCGCAGTACTTTCTTGATAACAACATGCACTACGCAGGGTTCGACGCGGATCAGTCCCACGACACCCTGACCCGCTTTTATCCTGAGTTCACCCAACCAGTAAATCTGGATAAGTTCGAGAGCGCGGACCGTATTGTTGAAACCGCCCTGGAGAACGACGTTAACGTTGTTGTAGACCTACCGGCTCAGAGTGAACGTTTCCTTAAGCGCTGGATGGATGACAACGACGTCAGCGCCTTATGTGAAGAAACCGGCGTGAAGTGCTATTTCTGGTACGTCGTCGACGATGGCATGGATTCAGCGCGACTGGCTGCTGCTTTTCTCGATCGCTATCAGGATGAACTCCCATGTGTCATGGTTCACAACTATGGCCGTGGTGGCGATTTCAGTAGCCTTGAGAAGACAATCGCTGATGCAGGGATTACCCCAAAAGCATCCATTGCCATCAATGAGCTACACGACGGCACCATGCGTAAAATCGACAAACTGTCGCTGAATTTCTGGGCTGCCGGGAATCTTACCGAACGCGCAGAGGGCACGCTGTCGTTAATGGAACGTCAGCGGACGCGCGTCTGGTGTAAAAAGTCCTACGCTGAGATTGAGAAAGGACTTCAGGCACATACATCGAGTCTTGCCCCACAAATCATCTGATTCTGAGGCAGCGGAAGATCATTTAGTCTTATCTTCTGCTGCCTCCTTTCCTTCTGCTGTAGCGTCACGCTTGCCCGAGCCAGGCTTGTCCTTTTGGCGCTCGTCTTCCTCAACCTGATCCGCCACACGATTAATAATCTGAGGAACGAAACGCTCCGAGAATCCTGCAACAAACGACCAGAACAGAAGCTTGGCCATATCCTGACCTGTCGCTGGATAGGTCTCGGTCAGAAAAGAGACAATATAGGCATTATCAGGATTCCCATGCGGTTCAGGAATATAGAACCAGGGGAACATATGTCCTGAAATAATCCCGGAAAGAAAGAGGCTATAGAGCACGAGGGCAAAAAGGCCGCCAAAGATAGGAATCAACAGAATCTGGAACCAGGAACGGGTAAGCAACCGCAGCTCCTGATCGGTGACCGTTTTTACTCGCTGCTGAATACTGACAAACCCACCCAGAATACCGCAGACAAACACAGCCCAACTGACCATCAAGCGGCCTTCGTGTAAGAAGGTTGCGGAGAATAACGCGGTAAAAATGCAGATCGAAACGGCTGTCATAATGATCAGCCGCTTCGTAAGAATATACACACCTGTAACACGATCCATATGCTGTTTCTCTTCCTGAGTGCGTTTTATGACTGACTATACCTGTTTATAGCCAGCCTACCATTTACCGCTTTTTCACGAGTTCATAGAATCGCTGCCAGAACCACAAATACCAGAATACCTGCTGCCGTCAAACCGATGGTTGGTTTCTTCAGCAGAGGAGACTTCAGACCAATAATCAGGCCCGAAATCAGAATCAGGATCAGACCAAGCGCGGTCACTTGCTCAAGAATACGGAACAGACCGGGCCCATGTCCTTTGTGGAGCTCCATCAGAGAAGCAATAAGGTCTGGCGACACAGGCGTGATCTTCACGCCCTGCGGCGTAGGTTCAAGTTCGTAGTAGTCGCGACTCGTAGGCCGTGTCTGAAGCAGGCGCCCGCGATCTTTAACGTATTCAAAATCTGCGTCCAGCCCTGCCTGTTCCAGAATACTCTGAACCTGTGACTCTTTCTCCGCATCTGCATCAATGGCCACAGAAGGTAAAAATATGCTTTCACCCTTTTCCACACTCCCCTTGACGCCCGTCAGGTAGAGGCCACCAGAGACTGCAAATAACAGCATGATCGGTGCAAAGAAAGCAGCGAGGTAAAGATGAATGGTCATGAGCGTTTTGCGTGACATATTTCGGGTATCCGGAATTTCTGGTTGATAAAATGCCAAAGATGTAAAGAAGAAAATCTT
>NZ_CFHJLR010000030.1:0-29569 GCF_984348125.1 Thalassolituus sp. | reverse complement strand
GGTAGATTACGAGAAATTAGCAAATTAATGTGTCCGGTTTTGTTGACCAGAACACCGTAAGTCCCGATTTGAGTATCAACTCAATCGGTATTTTTTTGGGGGGGGAATATCGACTGTAAAGCCCCGAACATGCAAGATAGGAGTATTATTTAAGAACGTAAGCGGATCTATTATCTTATGAAGCTTCAAACAATACGGCTATCTAACTTCCAGTCTTTTGGGGAGCACCCTACAGAGATTTCTCTGGAGAGCACGACATATTTAATTGGACCAAACGGCTCCAGAAAAACAGCCCTTCTTCAAGCTCTTTGTCGGCTTTTTGCCTTTGATCCTTCACAGCGTAGGGTTCTACGCTCAGATTTCCATGTCCCATATGGCGAAGAATCTGAAGTTTCTGAAAGGAGTCTTTGGATTGAGGCTGATTTCACCTTTCCCGAAACTCTAAATGCTGAGGCGAATACAACAGTACCTCCATTTTTATCCCATATGAGGTTGGACGCGGCCGATGGCATTCCCCGAGTACGTTTCCGGTTGTCGGCTACCATGGGACCTGATGGAGATATTGAAGAGAGCCTGGAATATGTCCTTGATGTTGATGAACACAATGCACCTGTGTCCCGCACAAAGGTACCCAGATCAGAAAGAAACAACATCCACGTCCATTACTTACCAGCGCGTCGAGACCCTGCAGATCACATAAGTTATGGCACTAATGCTCTTATTGGCCGCTTGCTGAGGTCTGTCCGCTGGGACAACGAACGCGCTCAAATAAAGGGGTTCACAGATCAAATAAGTGATTGCCTGTCCAGCAACCCCTCGGTTGACCGGCTCAGCTCTGCATTGGAAAGTGCATGGGGCGTGTTACATAAAGGAAAATTCTTCACAGACCCAAAGATCACCTTTGTAGCTTCTGAAATTGAAGCTTTGCTCAAGCACTTGTCCATTTCCTTCAAGCCCGGTCACGGAGAGTCGATAGTCGATTTTTCTCGGCTTAGTGACGGGCAAAAATCAATGCTTTATCTGTCTCTGGTGATCTCAGCTCAATCTGTTGGAAGAAAGGTGCTGTCGCAGGAAGACCAATCTTTTGATATTGAAAAGCTACGCCCTCCAGTATTCACCCTAATGGCAATTGAAGAGCCTGAAAATAGCCTCTCTCCACACTATCTAGGTAGGGTGATCGACTCTCTTGCATCCCTTACGAATAATGATGATGGACAGGCTTTGATTGCAACTCATGCTCCTTCAATGCTTCGTCGTATTGCTCCCGAAAGTATTCGGTACATGCGACTGAATGAAGAGCGTCAATCCAGAATCACTTGTATTCAACTACCAGAAGATGATGGTGAAGCGCACAAGTTTGTACGCGAGGCAGTTCAAGCTTTCCCTGAAGTTTATTTTTCACGCTTGGTTGTATTGGGTGAAGGAGATAGCGAAGAGATTGTCTTACCCAGGCTTTTAAAAGCGCAAGGAGTACCTGTTGATGCCTTTGGCGTGGCGATTACTCCACTTGGAGGGCGGCATGTTAATCATTTCTGGAGGTTGCTTGCAGCGCTTAAAATCCCATATGTAACCTTGTTGGATCTGGATGTAGCTCGTAACGCTGCAGGGTGGGGGCGAATTAAGGTTGCTAACGATAACTTTAAAAAATTCTCTCCGGATAAAGCTTTTCCTACTGATTGGACGATTCCTCATTGGAAGAAAAACGAGTCACCAGTAAGGGAACATCACTTTTTGGGTGATGAGAAACAGAGTATTTTTACTGCATTGGAAAATCGTGGAGTGTTTTTCTCTGAGCCAATGGACTTGGATTTCTCAATGCTTAAAGCATACCCAGATGCTTACGGTGTGGAGAGAGAAACTCCGGATGATGATTTGAAAAACGCTGTTCTAGGGAAAAGTCATCACGATTCCAGTCAATATACTGAGGATGAATTGGAGCTGTTTTCCACTTATCAGAAGCACTTCAAGCTCGGTAGTAAGCCCGCTGCGCACTTGAGCGGGTTATCCAAGCTAAGTGATGAGCAACTGATCGCTAACATGCCTGCTTCCTACGTTCGCTTAGCCGATGCTATCAAAGCAAAGCTTGAGGAGTGGTCAGAGTGATTGCTACAGACCAATGGAAACCCGCCGATGGACTAACTCTTGAGCCGAATGCATTGAGGGCTGCTACAGAGACAATTCGTAGCCTCGCTCTCACCGCTGGACCTGGAGCTGGCAAAACTGAAATGTTGGCACAGAGAGCTGATTTCCTCTTTCGGACGGGAACTTGTTGTTACCCGCGCAGAATTTTGGCTATCTCATTTAAAGTTGATGCGAGCAAAAACCTCAAAGAGAGGGTTGCACGCAGGTGTGGTCGTGATTTTGGGGCTCGCTTCGATAGCTACACCTTTCATTCCTTTGCAAAACGAATAATTGACCGGTTTCGTCCAATACTGATGGGTGATCAATCTCTGGATGTAGGTTATTCCATAGTTGAGCGAAAGAATGGCCCTTCCAGACAAGAAATAGAATTTAACGATTTGGTACCATTTGCGATTGAAATTCTTACGCACTCAGAAGTGGCGCGGAATGCCATCCGCCAAACATATAGCGATGTGTTTTTGGATGAGTTTCAGGATTGTACGAACCTTCAATATGAACTACTCAAAATTGCCTTCCAAGGAACTAATGTCCGTTTAACCGCAGTCGGTGACACGAAGCAGAAGATTATGAGTTGGGCTGGAGCGCTAGAGGGGATATTTGAGTCCTTTGCTAACGACTTCAATGCTGTTGCACTGAATATGTACCGTAACTTCCGCTCAAAGCCTGTTCTACTGCGACTCCAAAACGAAATTATTCGGGATCTTGACCCAGCATCCGTTATGCCCGTTGAGCAACTCGAGGGGGAGGAAGGAGAAGTTTTAGCTTGGAAATTCAAAGATAGTAAGCATGAGGCTGGATACCTCGCAGATTGCATCTTTAAATGGGTTCATGACGAAAAAATTCCTCATTCAGAGATAGCTGTACTTGTCTCCAAGCAGTTAAGCCTTTACGCATCGGACTTAATGGAAGAGTTAGACAATAGAGGAATTGCCTATCGCAACGAACAAGAGATGCAGGATTTATCTTCCGAGCCTCTTGCCAGGCTTATTGTGGATTATCTCTTGTGTATCTATGGCGAGCGTGAACCCAAAGCTTGGGTGCGTTTGACGGAGCAATTGATCCCCTTCGCTGATGATGAGATACAGGCGAGAGGGCGTCATAACTTGAATTCACTTATTCAAGAACAACGTAAAAATGTAGTTTTTGATAGTTTATCTGACGAGTCATTGTCAAGTTGGTGGAGCTGCATCGTCACTCTGATAGAGCACATCGGAACTGAAGTATTAGCCTCTCTTCACGCAGACTATGAAGTGCAAAGTCGAATAAAAAAAGTGATTACTGACACGAAAGATCGAATCGAGGAACTACTTCAGCAGGAACCAGATCTTTTGAAAGCGTTAGCACGTTTTTCAGATGATCAGTCTGTACGGATTCTCACCATTCACAAGAGTAAGGGCCTTGAGTTTGATTCTGTCATTATGATGGCTGTCGAAAAGGAAATTTTCTTCGGTAAGCCTGATGAAGAGCTTTGTGCTTTCTTTGTGGGCGTTTCCAGAGCCAAGAAGCGTTTGATGTTGACCCATGCGAACCATCGAGACCGACCACAGAATCATCAAGGTTATTGGCGTGAGAATCGGACACCACAATCCGCTTATTTTGCATACGCTTTGCCTTTTTGTAAGCAAAGCTAGTACTGAACGTTTTTTTGTAGGCGCAAAAAAGCGTGTGCGGAAAAGCAGAAAGAGAGCAAATTTCTAGATAACTTGAGTTGTAGTAGTTTAGCCCCGATCTGATAGCGACTGGGTTAAGTTAATAACAAAAAAACCGGCTCCTCTCTCGAGTGCCGGTTTTTTATTCGATCGCGTTTTGTTTCAACAGAGGCCGATCAGTTTAGTGGCTGCACAGGCTGATGCCTGAATCCGCTCTTCGTCATTGATCTTTTGTGCGTTTGAATACGTTTGAAACCCAATCGTTCGTTCTGAGCTTAACCCGCTGCCTCAACCAAAAGGTCAGGGCAGTGGGCTAATCGCCTCTTTAACTGTTAATTAAACAGCTTTCAGAGGGATCGCTGGGCGAGCCAGGTCTTCAGACGGTGGAGCGAAAGAAGTCAGGTTGATACCTTCAACCGCTGCTTTGTACTCTTCCAGAGTCGGGAAGCGACCCAGGATAGTACCCAGAACAACCATTGGGGTAGAGCCCAGCAGTTGTCGTACTTGATACGTGCAGGGCCATTTGGATTTACATCGCCATCAGGTATCATCTGCTAATTCTCAAAGGACGCTTCACCACAGGATAAAGGATAATGTCCGCCTACGAGTTTCAAGACACAGCTGGTAATCGTTATCGCTTGAGCAAGGGCGCTGGCCCCGCGTTTTTTCATCCTGAAAATATCTGCTCCGGGAGCATTCTTCGCGCCGAACTGCTGCTGGATGGCGTTGACAGTCAGGCCGTTGACGGTGGTTTTAGTCATTTCTACTTTGACGTTCTTGCGCAGTTGCCTGCCAAGACCTCTAACCCTCGAAAGGCACTGGCAGATGCGTTGGCAGGGAATTACCTGACGCTTGAGCAGATAAATACCGCCTCAGCTATCGATGACTACGTACCCGACGAGCGACCATTCTTAAAAGCACAGATTCAGGCCGCTCTCGACAGAATCATTGCTGAAGAGCGCCGTGAAGCTGCTATGCACGAGCGTCAGTTATCGAAAGAGAGCTTCGGTAATGTTGCATTGATTTATCTGGGAGGCTTTGCGTATCACGCCTATCGCTCAGGAAAGGAGCTTGTACTTTGGTTAAAAGAAGTCAGTGACCTGGTGAACCCGGTGGTTCGAATGGAGCATCGCTTTAAAGCGGCACAAGCTGCCTGGCTTCAGGACAATCTTGCAGACGCCGCGAACGCCTACGCCCAAACTTACGTCGAGGGCGAAAAGCGCGAGTTGGTCGAAGCACTGGGGTTTGACCCAACTACAATCACGCTCGAACAGCTTGATGAAGCGATGGCCATGGCCAGCCTGATCTGGGATGACCCCAACCTTAAGATGCAACTGGCAAAGTTCATCAAAGACTACGTTTCTGCCCAACATAGCATTGAAATGACGGAGGCCCTCGGCGCCGAAGCATTGGGCATTCTGTTGTCGGTTATACTGGTGGCGTTAACAGCAGGGGCCGCCTTACCTGCTGTGGGTATTAACGCTGTGCGTAAGTTTAAAGTACTGGGTGAGTTGCTGGTTGAATACGCCCGAGTAACGCAAAGAATAGCCCAACAGCAGAAGCGGTTTAGTGGGAAGGGTAAGGGCCCAGGCAAACTGGAGTCGGTAGAGGGAAGTGTTAAGAAAACCGATGCGCATGGTGCGGAGACTGGACAGTTTTCTCGAAGATCTCCTGTGACACCAGAAAAAGTGAACTGGGATGAGTCCGGCCCCGATGGGTTGCAAGTAGAAGACCCAAGAGACTTTCAAGTTGGCAAGCTCATGTATGAAGACCTACTAGCAAGCGGGAAAAGTCCAGACTTAGCACTTACTATTACACGAGAATTACTCGAGTCGGGCGCCGCTGAACCAATCCCCCGTATGTTACCTAAAGGCTCCACGCTGTATAAGGTGGTCCCTAAAAATGGCGGTCCACCTGGAAGAAATTCGCCATACTTCGTCACTAAGGAAACTTTCGATTCTTTACCAGAAAATGCATCTTTAGCGGGTGATGCTCTAGGATTACCGCAAGTGCCAAAAGAATTTGATGTATATACTATCAAAGCAAAAGAAGACTTCACTGTATATGAAAGTACTATTGCACCGTTTGAAGTCAATAACTCAGAATTTATAAGGCATGGTGGAAAAACCCAAACTCTCGTTTTGAACCGGGATAAATTCACAAGCCCTTCATTGGTAAAATAGAATGTCAGATTTAAAGAGAATTAAGTTAGAAGCTAAAACATTGGAAAGTATGCTTTTGGCAAGTAAGAGTAGGTTTGCACCAGAAGCATATGAGTCATTAAAACCATACTTTTCAAAAATTGAAACGATGGATCATTACGAGCCAATAGGCAAAGTAAGATTGGTCAGGCTATTCATGGAAACAGATCTTAGTGACGATAAAGATCTTTTTGAATGCTATGGGAGGTTTGCAAACCTAGTGGAAGGCATAAATGTATAAATTTTAGTCAGCTCTTTGTAATGCCCGGTGAAATAGATACCGCCCCTGCGAATCTAGCGAACTGGCCGGAGAAATAGCATGACGCCAGAGATGAAAAAAAAGCTGCTAACCCGAAAATTCTCCAGTATCGATTATATGCAGGAGCTGGAGCATTACTTTGAGCAAGCAATACAGGGCTTAATCGACGCGTTGAATTACTTTGATGAACATTGCCAACGCATCGATATGAGCACCTGGCAGCCCGCTGAGAAACCAGAAGCCTGGCGAGGTCGTGCGCTGCCTAACTTTAATCGTATTTTATCCTCCACCTGTAAAGCTATTGATTATGCGAAACACGGTGATCTCAGTTACATCGAAGGTGTGACCGGAAGCATGCAGGGGCTATCTAAGGATATGGATGTTTTAGGTGAGCGGTGGTGGCGATGTATTCCCCAGCCTGTTGCTTATGCGCACGGCGTTCCATTGGGTAGGGCTGAAAAATAGCTTCTAATATCTGGCACACGCTAGGAGAGTACTTCGAGGACGGCGAAATTGCTGATGAGGAAATCACTGGCCCGATAGATGAGCAGGATCTGCTTCGGTATCTGCAACCCGGTGAGCAGGTGTGAGGTATTCTTGGCGAGTTTATCGCGAATAGCCTCCGGCTGATTCACTCCTACACGGAAGCAGGCTGGTTCCTTTCAGAGGTAGTTCTCTGTGGAGAGGTTGTCGGGAAGAAGCTTCCCTCCTACATGGCTGAGGCTTTTGCAGTCACGCTATGCTTGCAGTGCAGCCTCCATCTCGACTGTCGGTTAAGCCAAACTCTACCAGACACAAAGAATGGCACCTCTTTCGAGTGGCGGTTTTTTTATGTGCTTAGCCTACTGATTTAACTATAAGGTCAGGGCAGTGGGCTAGTTGCTTCTTGAGCTGTTAATCAAATAGTTTTCAGAAGGATCGCTGGGCGAGCCAGCTCTTCAGGCGGTGAAGTGAAAGGAGTTCGAAATTGAAAGATAAAGAATTTGAAGTTTTGGCTAATTCAGCAAGAGAAGCAATAAGTGAAATGGATGCTCTTTCGAAAAAAGTCGAATATTGTTCCTGGATGGATTCCATACAGCCCCAGTTAGAATTCATTGAAAGCCATGCTGCCAATAAGAGGAACCCAGTTAAAATGCTAGCGCCGGATCAAGAGTTTACTTATGGCATAGTTTCATCTAAAGAACTGGCATCCCCAGACGAAATGATGCTTAAGGAAAAATTAAATTTAGTAACCAGAAATCTAAGAGAGCTGTGGGACTGAGCTATGGATTCCCTGAGTAGATAGCATGTCCCCATAGATGTAAAAACACTACCGCTACGTTATCTACAGTTCAGTGAGTCGATGTGAGGTATTTTGGGCGAGCTTATCGCGAATAGCCTCCGGCTGATTCACTCCTACACGGAAGCAGGCTGGCTCCTTTTAGAGGTAGTTCTCTGTGGAGAGGGTGTCGGGAAGAAGCTTCCCTCCTACATAGTTGAGGTTTTCGACTACACGTAATCCTTGCAGGGTAGCCTTCAAGTCGTCTATTGGAAGAGCCAAATTCCTCCAGCCACAAAAAAACCGGCTCCTCTCACGAGTGCCGGTTTTTTATTTGCTTAGCCTTCTGCCTTAACCAAAAGGTCAGGGCAGTGGGCTAATCGCCTCAAAAACATCGCCGCTCTCGGACATCCATGTCCTTCGCGGCATTAGTACATCCTGTACGTCTTAAACAGCTTTCAGAGGGATCGCTGGGCGAGCCAGGTCTTTCGATGGTGGAGCGAAAGAAGTCAGGTTGATACCTTCAACCGCTGCTTTGTACTCTTCCAGAGTCGGGAAGCGACCCAGGATAGTACCCAGAACAACCATTGGGGTAGAGCCCAGCAGGGATTCACCTTTCTTCTCAGCGCTGTCTTCTACTACACGGCCCTGGAACAGACGGGTAGAAGTTGCCAGTACGGTGTCACCTGGTTCTGCTTTTTCCTGGTTACCCATACACAGGTTACATCCAGGGCGCTCGAGGTACAGCTGGTTTTCGTACTTGGTACGAGCTGCTTCTTTTGGATTTGCATCGTCAAAGATGAAGCCAGCGTACTTCGCCAGGATGTCCCAATCGCCTTCGGCTTTCAGCTCGTCAACGATGTTGTACGTTGGTGGCGCAACAACCAGTGGAGCCTTGAACGTGATAGGACCGTTCTTCTCCAGGTTACGCAGCATCGCAGCGATGATCTGCATGTCACCTTTGTGAACCATACAAGAACCAACGAAGCCCAGGTCAACCTGACGGCCATCGTAGTAAGAAGCCGGACGGATCACGTCGTGGGTGTAACGCTTAGATACGTCTTCGTTGTTTACGTCTGGGTCAGCAATCATTGGCTCGTCGATCGCGTCGAGGTCAACAACTACTTCTGCGTAGTACTTAGCGTTGTCGTCTGGAGCCAGAGCAGGTGCTTCGCCAGATTTAACTTCTTCGATACGCTTGTCAGCGAGGCCGATCAGCTTCTGCAGCATGCCAGCTTCGTTTTCCATACCTTTGTTGATCATGATCTGGATACGTGACTTAGCCAGTTCCAGAGATTGGATCAGAGTTTCATCGGTAGAAATACAGATAGAAGCTTTTGCCTTCATTTCTGCAGTCCAGTCGGTGAAAGTGAAGGCCTGGTCAGCCAGCAGAGTACCGATCTGTACTTCGATTACACGGCCCTGGAAGACGTTTTCGCCGCTGAACTGCTTCAGCATCTGCGCCTGAGTCGCGTGTACGATGTCACGGAAGTCCATGTGCGGCTTCATGTTGCCTTTGAAGGTAACTTTCACAGACTCTGGGATTGGCATTGCTGCTTCACCAGTGGCCAGTGCTACCGCAACAGTACCTGAGTCAGCACCGAACGCGACACCTTTAGACATACGGGTGTGAGAGTCACCACCGATGATGATCGCGCGATCGTCAACAGTGATGTCGTTCAGTACCTTGTGGATTACGTCGGTCATTGCAGGGTAAACACCCTTAGGATCACGTGCAGTGATCACGCCGAACGCGTTCATGAACGCCATCAGCTTAGGCGTGTTGGCCTTAGCTTTGTTGTCCCATACAGAGGCAGTGTGACAGCCAGACTGGAACGCACCATCAACGCTTGGAGAGATGGTAGAAGCAGCCATTGCTTCCAGTTCCTGAGTCGTCATAGGACCAGTAGTGTCCTGAGAACCTACGATGTTCACTTTAACGCGAACGTCAGAACCAGCGTGCAGTGGAGTCTCAGAGTTAACACCAACCGCGTTACGGTTGAAGATCTTCTCAACAGCAGTCAGGCCCTGGCCTTCGTGAGAGATTTCTTTAGAGGCAGCGTAAACAGCTGGTGCTTCAACGCCCAGAGTTTCTGCAGCGAAAGTCTGCAGCTGCTTACCGAAGGTTACTGCGTAAGAACCGCCAGCTTTCATGAACTCGACTTTCTGTGGAGTGAAAGCGTCAGACACGTCAGACAGCTCGTTGCCTTCGCTGTCGAGCAGTTTCTTGGTCTTGGTGTTGATGGTCAGAACGGTACCGGTCTTAACAGAGTACACTTCTTCCAGTACTGCATCGCCGTTCTCGTCGCGAACAACGTTGCCGTTTTCGTCTTTCTTCTGTACCCAGTTTTTCAGGTCCAGACCAATACCACCGGTTACGCCGACAGTAGTCAGGAAGATAGGTGCGATACCGTTGGTACCAGCAACAACTGGAGCGATGTTGATGAATGGAACGTACGGGCTTGAAGGCTTACCAGCCCACAGTGCCACGTTGTTCACACCAGACATACGTGAAGAACCCACACCCATGGTGCCTTTTTCGGCGATCAGCATAACTTGCTTATCTGGGTTGGCTTCTTTCATCTTGGTGATTTCTTCCTGAGCTTCAGGAGAGATCATGCACTTACCGTGCAGTTCACGGTCAGCACGTGAGTGAGACTGGTTGCCCGGAGACAGCAGGTCGGTAGAGATATCGCCCACTGCAGCAACGTAGGTGATCACTTTGATTTCTTCGTCGATGTCTGGCAGTTCGGTAAAGAATTCTGCTTTGCTGTAGCTTTCCAGCAGTTCTTTAGCGATGGCGTTGCCTTCTTTGTAGGCAGCAGCCAGGCGCTCGGTGTCTGCTTCGTACAGGAATACCTGAGTTTTCAGAACAGCTGCAGCCGCGTTTGCGATGTCAGCGTCGTCGCCCAGAGCCAGGTCCAGCAGAACCTTGATAGACGGGCCGCCTTTCATGTGAGACAGCAGTTCGAAAGCGAACTCCTGGTTGATCTCTTCTACAGACGCCTGACCCAGAATGATTTCTTTCAGGAATTCAGCTTTAACGCCTGCCGCAGGAGTCGTACCTGGAAGTGTGTTGTAGATGAAGAAGTTCAATGAGTCTTTGCGGTGCTCATTATTCACATCTTTGATCTGTTCGATGATTTCAGACAGCAGCTCCGCGCCATCGATCGGCTTAGGGTTCAACCCAAGCTCGTTCTTACGAACCTCAATTTCTTTCAGGTATTCTGAATACAGACTCATTTGCGACCCTCTCTCAAAGCCTTGTTAACAACTTCATTGCACTTTAGTTAACTTGCGTCCTACGATGGCAGCAAGCCCACGCCCATGCAGTTATGTCCGGTGAACAGTGCTACATAGCCACGAAAGTCACTATGTATTTGTTTCACCTTCTTTTTAGTAGTGCGGGAGTATACCGGAAATTTAAGCTCAGACGTATTTGTACCCCTGATGTGCATTATTCATGGTGTTTATGACGTTCTGGTTGAATATTTTCTTGGTTTATTAAGAATTATTGTCATTGGGGTAAACAGTTGCCACAATGGATCGATCATACAAAACAGGAAGAAAGCACTGTGCACATCGTCGCGGACGAAAACATCCCGTTAATTGAGCAATTCTTTGGCGATTTTGGCGACATCACCCGTGTCGCTGGCAGGACCATGACGCAAGAAGATGTAGCGAATGCCGACATCTTACTTGTCCGCTCTGTAACTCAGGTTAAGCGGGAGCTGCTTGAGGGTTCTTCCGTAAAATTTGTTGGTACGGCAACCATCGGTACCGATCATATTGATCTTGAGTATCTGAAAGACGCCGGAATTGGGTTTGCAAGTGCGCCAGGATGTAACGCTCAGGCCGTAGTTGACTATGTTCTTAGTGCTTTGAGCGTTGTGGTGGATAGCCGCGGGATTGATTTTCGTGACCTGAGTGTCGGCATTGTCGGTGTTGGTAATGTCGGCCTGCTTCTGCGCCAGCGTCTGGAGCAAATGGGGCTGACGGTTCTCGCCTGTGACCCTTTCAAAGAAGAGGACGACGTCGGTGAGCTGACGACGCTCGATAAACTCCTTGGTTGTGATGTTGTCAGTCTGCATACACCGATGGAAAAGGGCGGTGATCACCCGACCTGGCATCTTATCGGTGAAGCTCAGTTGCAGCAGATGATGACAGATGCCTGCCTGATTAATGCTTGCCGTGGGGCTGTTGTTGATAACGATGCCTTGCTGAAGCATCTTCACGATAATCCGGATTTCGTTGCTGTGCTCGATGTCTGGGAGGGCGAGCCAGAGCTGAACCGCGAATTGCTGGATTTCTGTGCGTTGGCGACACCGCATATCGCTGGATATTCTCTCGACGGCAAGATGCGTGGTACGGAATTGGTGTATCAGGGTGCCTGCGAATTCTTTGGGCTACCTGAACGTCTGAAATTGGGGCAGTTTTTACCGGAGCCTGGTATTCGACGCGTCGACTTTTCTGCCGAAGTACCCGTGCATCAGGCGCTGCGTACTGCCATCCGGGCATCGTATGAGATTCGGGTCGATGATGGCGTGATGCGCTCAGTCATACGACACAGCCAGAATCTGCGTGAGTCGTTCGATCGCATGAGAAAGGATTACCCGCTGCGCCGCGATACCATCAATCTTAAGGTTGGGGTGCCTGCTCGCGCTCACGATCTGCAGGATGCGCTTGAAGCCGCGGGCTTCGATGTGCGTTCCCGCTAATACTAAGTAAACCAGCCTGAGCTGGGATTATGCTTCGAGAAATTCTTCCCGAAGCAGTCTCCGTATTAATTCAGAATCACTTTCCTGAACGGCACTGTGGAGGCGACGGAACAATGGTTCGTCGCTTTCGTCTGGCTGACGCAGCAATCGGGTGAATGCTTTGCTGCTCAGTACGAAATCATCGACAGATTCCTGCCGGTCAACGATTCCGAAGCGGACGTATTCCTCGTCGCGAAGCCACTGAATTGCGCCCAGCGCTGCTAAGTGGCGGGGTGAGTGAAGGCCGAACTCGTCCATCTCATCCGGCCCGCACACGTCTTCTACAAAGAGGGTTCTTGGGGCCGGAAATTGCTGTAACCCTGTGAGCAGGGTGACAGCAACATCACGAAAGAAATCATCAATATGAACGTCGAGCATTGGCGTGCGGGCCTTTGGTCGGATCAGAGCTGCTGATAGGTTTCGAAGAATTGCTTCATACGCTGCATCGCTGCGGTCAGATCTTCTGGCCTTGGCAGGAATACCACGCGGAAGTGATCCGGATCTGGCCAGTTAAAGGCCGTACCATGCACGAGCAGAATTTTCTGCTGTTCAAGTAAATCCAGAACCATGCGTTCGTCGTTACGTATGTTGAACTTTTTGGTGTCGACCTTCGGGAAGCAGTACAGAGCGCCTTTGGGTTTAACACAGCTCACGCCGGGAATGTCATTCAGCATTTCGTACGCAATATCGCGCTGCTGAACAATACGGCCGTCGCCATTGACCAGATCAAAAATACTCTGATAGCCACCCAGTGCGGTCTGAATAGCATGCATGGAAGGCACGTTGGCGCAGAGTCTCATCGTCGCCAGCATCTCAAGACCCTGAATATAATCCCGCGCTTTGTGCTTGGCGCCGCTGATGATCATCCAGCCAGAGCGGAAGCCTGCCAGGCGGTAGTTCTTAGACAGCCCGTTGAAAGTAATAATCAGCAGGTCGTCAGCAAGTGATGCGGTTGAGGTGTGCGTGACACCGTCAAACAGAATCTTGTCGTAGATCTCGTCCGAGAAAACAATCAGGTTGTTTTCGCGGGCAATCTGCAGCATGCCTTCCAGGATTTCATCCGGGTATACGGCACCGGTCGGGTTGTTCGGGTTGATGATGACCATTGCACGGGTGCGGTCGGTCACCTTGTTGCGAATATCATCAAGATCCGGGTACCAGTCAGACTGCTCGTCGCACAAATAGTGAACAGCCTTGCCACCTGCCAGGCTGACAGCGCCCGTCCAGAGTGGGTAGTCAGGTGCTGGAACCAGAACCTCGTCACCATTATTGAGCAGACCCTGCATACACATAACGATCAGCTCGCTGACGCCATTGCCGATGATGATGTCTTCGAGGCCGACGTTAGGGATCTTCTTCTGCTGCGTATATTGCATGATGGCTTTTCGCGCAGAGAAAAGCCCTTTGGAGTCGCAATAACCCTCAGAATCTGGCAAGTTGTAGATGACGTCCTGGATAATTTCCTCAGGCGCATCGAGCCCGAATGGTTTCGGATTGCCGATGTTCAGCTTCAGAATTCGATGGCCTTCTTCTTCCATGCGCTTGGCGGCATCCAGCACTGGTCCGCGTATGTCGTAGAACACGTTTGCCAGTTTGTTGGATTTGAGGATTTCCATGGAACTTTGCCGCCTGTATCGGAACTGAATTTAAGTGATTAATCATACTCTTACCATGCTCTATCGGAAAGTGGTTCAAAGAATGAAAAAAATTAGCAAGAGTGAAGACGAGTGGCGTCAGCAGTTAAGTGCTGAGTCATACCGGGTTACCCGGGAAGCAGGAACAGAAAGACCGTTTACTGGCCAGTATTACGATTTCTCGCAAGAGGGTACCTACAACTGTGTGTGTTGTGGTGAGCCGCTCTTTCTGTCGCAGGATAAGTTTGATTCAGGTTGTGGCTGGCCAAGTTTCAGCCTGCCAGCAGATGAAGAGAATATAGAAGAGCGCAGCGACACGAGTCACTTTATGGTAAGAACTGAGGTTGTCTGCAAACACTGTGATGCGCACCTCGGTCATGTATTTACCGATGGCCCGGCACCGACGGGTCTGCGTTATTGCATTAATTCTGCCGCGCTGACGTTTGAGGCGAAAGACGACAACGGCTGATGATCACTTAATGGTCTTCTACTAGTCTAATGGTCTTTTACTAGTCACCAGGGGCCAAATGCACACAGGTTTGGGCCCATTCGGCACTTGCGGCTGTAAGGGCTGATGTTTACTTTAAGCGCTTTAAAATTAACGGATGGAGTTCCTAATGTCGGTACTTGATTACACCATGCCCCTGTTAAACGGCAAAGATCAGGACCTCAGTGAATATGAAGGCAAGGTTGTACTTATCGTGAACACTGCGAGTAAGTGCGGTTTTACGCCACAATATGATGGTCTTGAGACTTTATACCAGGACCTGAAAGACAAAGGATTGGTAATTCTCGGCTTTCCATGCAATCAGTTTGGTAAGCAGGAACCCGGCAGCGCGGATGATATTGGTGCGTTCTGTCAGAAAAACTACGGTGTTAGTTTTCCGATGTTCAGCAAGATTGATGTGAACGGCAGTGATGCTGCGCCTATCTATGACGAGCTGAAGTCCGCAGCGCCAGGCGTGATGGGGACGAAAGGTATTAAGTGGAACTTCACTAAGTTTCTGGTGGGGCGTGATGGAAAGGTGATTGACCGCTACGCACCGACAACGACGCCAGAGTCTCTGAAAGCCGATATTCTTAAAGCGCTGGAAGCCTGATCCCAGCCTTAATCAAAGGTTTTCTTCTTCCAGGACTCTTCTGCTTCCGCCAGCTCTTCAGCGCCTTCTGCCAATCGGGTGGGGCCAGAGCTGGCTCGATGTTGTTCAAGTTCATCAATGGCCTCGACCAGAGCATCGAGTTCTGTCATAAGGTCTTGAGGCAGGTCTTTTATGTTTCGTATGGTTTTCTCGGCGCGTTTCAGAAAGTGCAGCGCCTGGTTGGGAGCATTCTGCGCGAGTGACTGTTTAGCGCGAGCCTGATAGGTGTTGGCGCAGATCCGGGCGTTCAGGACGGTCGCTTCTCTTATGCGTTCTCGCGCGGATTCTGTGGGAATTACGTGTTCTTTGTGACCACTTTTTATCAGCTCAAGGTAGTCCATCAGTGAGTCGCGCAATTCTTTTGCTTGCTTAGGTTGTGTCGGGAGCGGGGACGGAGAGGGTGGCGGTGCGTTATTTCGCCACTCTTCAGCCTGGTCTAATGCTTTAGAGGTGCGTGGCGGCATGGTGATGAACTTAGTATTCACCTGTTGTGCGTGGAAATCCGTCAGTTCGGCCAGTGCGCGTAGTGCTTCGATTGATAACCATGGGCGCAGGCTGCTACCCACGTTACTTGTCATGTTGATGGAATCAATATGTTCAACAGATTTGCGCATCTGTTCTAGTCGGTACTGATCAAGCCACTTCTTTACCGTCACCACAGCTATGGCAATTATGCCGGTGACGATAGCGACTGCGATCATCGTTGTACTGTCCATTGGACGTTTCCTGGGAGTAGGGCTGTTTTCTCAGTATAGGACAAATTTTTTGCTTTACAGGTATTGACGCTTCCCACGAACGTACATAGAATGCGCGCTCCTTGATTGAGACGTCCCCATCGTCTAGAGGCCTAGGACACCGCCCTTTCACGGCGGTAACAGGGGTTCGAATCCCCTTGGGGATGCCATTTTCAAGTGTGAAATGCGGGAATAGCTCAGTTGGTAGAGCACAACCTTGCCAAGGTTGGGGTCGGGAGTTCGAGCCTCCTTTCCCGCTCCAATTTCACACGAAAGTGGCATGACGCTGAATCAGGATCGGTGTTTTGCAATTAGGCAGTTAGCAAACATCTTGTTGAAAAAAGTTCTTGCAAATCAACGAGATGGAGTTAGAATGCAGTGCACTTAAACGATGTGTCCCCATCGTCTAGAGGCCTAGGACACCGCCCTTTCACGGCGGTAACAGGGGTTCGAATCCCCTTGGGGATGCCATTGCGGGAATAGCTCAGTTGGTAGAGCACAACCTTGCCAAGGTTGGGGTCGGGAGTTCGAGCCTCCTTTCCCGCTCCAAATTTTAAAAAGCCGGTTCAGAAATGAGCCGGCTTTTTTATTGCTCTGAGATTATGGAGGCTCAACTCCCGACCGAGGTCGTGAGCTGGGGCGCCAGTCCGATCGGCCTCCTTTCCCGCTCCAAATTCAAAACCCTCTGCACGTAAGTGCAGGGGGTTTTTCATTTTACGCGGTTCAGTCGGCTACGCCTCTTTGCGTTGCACATCCATGTGCACGTCCTTCGGACTCGCTGCGCTCGCGTTAAATCGTTCCTGACGATTTAATCCCGCTCCAAATTTTAAAAAGCCGGTTCAGAAATGAGCCGGCTTTTTTATTGCGTGCGATTTGATTGCGCGAGATAAAGGTATTGTGCGCGTTGCTCGGGGACCGTGTGCCGAGGGGATACGGCACCCGAGCCTACAGGGACGTATTTACGGCGTATCCCTGAGTAACGTGTGCAATGCCTTCTATACGTAATCTGATTGCTAAGAATCAGTGCAGGCTGCGCCCCGCAGAGCGGTAGTCGTATTCTTTGCCTTCAGCTTCGGCCTCTGCTGCCATTTCATCGAGATGCTGAAAGCGTGTAATTTCTTCATCGCTGAGAAAGTGCATGCACTCTCCACCAAAGAACCACAGCAGCGCGCGGTCTACGGCGGGCATTAATTGTGGTTGGTGTGTGCCAATTTTGCTGAACAGATCCTGCCCGGCGTCGTAGGCTGAATCCCTGTGTTCTGTGAGCTGATCAATAACGTCACGGAATTGTTGTAGAATGTCGGCATCTATGACCCCTGACTCGTTTGCTGCGGCCTTTTCGATACGAGAAAGCGTTTCGTTCAGCAGTTCGAGGTGGTATTTCAGTCGGTTATTCATTTTCTATCTCAGAAGGTATTCAGTTTATGGTTGCAGCCCTGGCGGTTGAAAACCTTTCCAAGGTATACGGCAACGGTTTCGAGGCCCTGAAGGGTATCACGCTTGAAGTTGCCAAAGGGGATTTCTTTGCCTTGCTTGG
Source organism: Thalassolituus sp. (assembly GCF_984348125.1). Taxonomy (NCBI): domain Bacteria; kingdom Pseudomonadati; phylum Pseudomonadota; class Gammaproteobacteria; order Oceanospirillales; family Oceanospirillaceae; genus Thalassolituus; species Thalassolituus sp. Next base: position 12,259 of record NZ_CFHJLR010000030.1, on the reverse strand, counting down.
CCCCAACGGAGCTGGCAAGTCGACGACTCTGGGCATTGTATCTGGCCTGGTTCAGAAGAGTTCTGGCAGTGCCTATGTTATGGGGCACGACGTTAACGGTGATGCCTTTCAGGCGCGTCGCTCCCTGGGGGTTGTGCCTCAGGAGTTTAACTTCAATCAGTTCGAGAAAGTCTACGACATCGTTGTGACTCAGGCCGGTTATTTCGGGCTGAAGCCTTCAGAAGCCCGTGCGAACGCCGAAGAACTGCTGAAAGCTCTGGACCTCTGGGAGAAGCGGGATACGCCGTCACGCATGCTCTCTGGTGGTATGAAACGTCGCCTGATGATTGCTCGTGCGCTGGTGCATAAGCCGGACGTATTGATTCTTGATGAACCTACTGCCGGTGTTGATATTGAACTGCGCCGCTCTATGTGGGAGTTCATGGAAGACCTCAATAAAAAGGGGACAACCATTATCCTGACGACACACTATCTCGAAGAAGCAGAGCAGTTGTGCCGGAATATCGCGATTATTAATAAAGGTGAAATCGTTCAGTGCACCAGCAAACGTGAACTGTTGAGCCAGTTGACGACTGAAACCTTTGTTTTTGATCTGTGCGAGTCTTTGCCGGATGGTTTTTCGCTTGAGGGTTTTGAGTTTTCTTCACCGGCTGATGAGACGCTCGAAGTTACGGTGGAAAAAGGGCAGAGCATTAACCGGATATTTACCATGCTCACAGAAAAAGGCCTTGAGGTCCGCAGCATGAGAACCAAGTCTAACCGCCTTGAGGAGTTGTTTGTGAACCTGGTACGGGAGAGTAATTCATGAGCCCGATGCGCGTTCAGTGGGTTGCATTCCAGACGATTGTGACCAAAGAAGTCCGTCGTTTTATGAGAATCTGGCAGCAGACGTTATTGCCGCCAGCGATCACAATGACGTTGTATTTTATTATTTTCGGCAATCTGATTGGCAGCCGGATCGGTGAGATGGGCGGTGTTGATTACATGGCCTATATCGTACCTGGCCTGATCATGATGAGCGTTATCACCAATGCTTATGGCAACGTTTCTTCGTCTTTCTTCAGTAATAAATTCCAGCGCAGCATTGAAGAAATGATGGTCGCACCTGTGTATCCGGTAACCATTCTACTCGGATTTGTTGCCGGTGGTGTGGCGCGAGGCGTGGCGACGGGGGTGATTGTTACTCTGCTGTCGCTGTACTTTACGGATCTTCAGGTGCATCACGTCGGAGTCATGGTTGGCGTTGTTCTTTTATCGGCGATTCTGTTTTCATTAGGCGGTTTTATTAACGCGGTTTTTGCGACCAAGTTTGATGATATCGCGATCGTTCCTACTTTTATTATTACGCCACTGACCTATCTCGGTGGTGTGTTTTATTCCATCAGTCTGCTTCCTGATTTCTGGCAGGATGTATCCAAGCTGAATCCGATTCTCTACATGGTAAATACCTTCCGCTACGGTGTGTTGGGTGTGACGGATATTAATGTGTACGCCGCCTTTGGGATGCTGGCTTTGTTTATTCTTATTTTGGGTAGTTACAGCATCTGGTTGCTGCGACGCGGTACAGGCATGAGGCAATAATGATGGGATCAGTACACAGCGAGACCAACCCGCTTGGCAAAACATCCGAATATCCTGAGCAGTACGACGCAGGGTTGTTGTTTCCTATTGATCGCAATGAAAGCTGGGAAGCATCAGGCGATGACCGTTCTGCGATTACCTTTTATGGCGTTGATATCTGGAATGGCTATGAGGTGTCCTGGCTAACGCCTAACGGAAAACCCGTCGTTTGCGTTGCGGAATTTCGAGTCCCTTCTGATAGCCCATTCCTTGTTGAGTCGAAGTCGTTCAAGTTGTACCTCAACTCCTTTAATCAGACTCGATTTGAAAACGAGTCTGATGTTAAAGCGGTGATGGAGCGGGACTTGTCTCTCGCTGCTGGAGGAGCCGTAACGGTTGCCTTCCACGGAATGGATTACGCCTATCCCGCCGCTCCTGATGCTTTGTGCATAGACGATGTCGATGTCGATATTTCTTCATACACACCGTCGCCGGAGCTTCTGAAAGTGGTTCCAAACAGTCAGTTCGATGGATGGATCTGCAGCCACTTGCTGAAATCAAATTGCCCAGTGACGGGTCAGCCGGACTGGGGCTCAGTGTATATTCAGTACAAGGGGCAGGAGATTGATAAAGCGTCTTTGCTCGCGTATCTGGTTTCTTTGCGCCAGCATCAGGATTTTCACGAGCAGTGTGTTGAACGAACATTCCGGGATATACAACAGCGTTGTGCGCCAGAGAGTCTGACGGTGTATGCCCGTTACGTTCGCCGGGGTGGGTTGGATATCAATCCATTCCGGACGACAGAGGAAACTTTCGAAGCGTTGAACTTTCGGTTACAGCGTCAGTAGTAACGTCACTGGCGTCTGCGTTGTGGTTTATCCGCAGACGTCGAGCGGCTTTCTCTAAGGTTTCTGCGGCTTTCAAACGTTCCGCTTCGGTCATCTGATCGCGATCGAGGCGGAGGCTGAAACCCTCCGACTCCTGAATAAACTGACGTTCATTCGAGTCGTCCTGACTGCGGTAGTCACGTACTTCAAAGGTAGGAATTGGGTCCCGGAATCCTTTTACGATGGCGTTACCGCGGCTGCGGCAATCAATCTTATCGCGGATCAGGGTGTAGGTATCCTGGGACACCAGAATCTCACCCGGCGTTGCTTCGGTTTCAAGGCGTGAAGCCAGGTTCACTTCCTTTCCAATGATGGTGTAGTCCATCCGGCTCTCGGTTCCAAAGTTACCGACGGTACAGTACCCGGTACTAATGCCCATACGAATCTGGAGAGGGGCCGAAATGCCTTGATCTGCCCAGCGCTGGCGAAGAACTTCCATATGGTTACGCATTTCAATTGCCATAGAAACGCAGGCCAGGGCGTCGCGCTTAGTGCCCTTGGTTTTCGGGTCGCCAAAGAAAATCATAATGCCATCGCCAATAAACTTATCGATGGTGCCGCCGTACTTGAGCGCGATGTGAGACATGTCGGTTAGGTAGGTGTTGAGGAGGTCGGTGAAGGACTCCGCTTCCATCTGCTCAGACAGGGCAGAAAAACCGACGATATCAGAGAAGAAAACCACCAGCTTTTTACGCTGAGTTTCGAGGCGAACCTGGCGGCGGCCGGAAAAAATAGATTCCCATATCTGCGGCGCCACATACTTCGATACCTGATGAGAGAGCGCCTGAAAGCGTTCAACCTGCCCCTGAAACTTCATCTTTAATCGCATCAGGTCACGTGCCTGGCGGTAACTGTTGTGTGCTGTCAGGGCTAAGTGGAAGCCGACACCGGCTGCCGTCGCGACAAAGACTTCATAAGGAACTGGGGCAGGCTGTGTGTAGCCTGTTAGCAGGTATGCGGCACCGGCACCGGATACCAGTGAAATAATACAGAATGCCCAGGCTGTCAGGCTGCCCACGACGATAAAACTGGTGTTTATCATCACTGCGAAGAGCACAACGATCTCTATCGGGAAGTTGATAAGCCCGAGAAAAATACCGCAAAGAAGAGCATCGCCATGAATCAGGAACTGACGTGTCGTGTATGCTTTCCGACGTCGGAATGGCCCGCTCGCGAAGTAAACCAGATGAGGGTAAAGCAGCGCGAACAGCGCTATACCATCGCTGCTCTCGGGGAAATAACCAAAGTGTATGCCTGTGTAGACACTGACGGCGGCTACCGCGTAACCGAAGATCCGTGCGACATAATCTTGTTTTGGTAGCGTCGTTTCGTGGAACTGCGCCTGGGCCTGCGAACTCGACATGTAACTTCACCGATTGTTTATTATTATGTGGCGGAGCGGGGCGGAACTAATAACTTTGCCTTAGTCATACTTATATAGACATTCTGACTACACGGCAAGACCCTGACCCATTTGTAACAATACTGCGTAAATTAGTACGCATGGCCTGTAATGATACATTGGAGCCCTGATGGACGCAATTAGAGCGATTACCGAGCGGGTGTCGGTGGCACAGCTCACCGGACCTGACATCACTCAAGAGCAAAAAGAGATACTTTTTAAGGCCGCTCTGCGCGCGCCTGACCACGCCTGGATGAGGCCAAGCCGGTACCTGACCATCGAAGGTGAGGCGAGAGAAGAGCTGGGTAAGATTTTCTACAAGTACCAGGCTGGCCGTGAAGTCCTTTCGCCGGAGAAGGCCAAAAAGATCAAAAATATGCTGTTGCGAGCGCCTCTGGTGATCGTTGGCATTACACATCTGGAAGAACACCCTAAAGTGCCTCGCGATGAGCAGCTGCTCTCTACGGGAGCGGGCGTACAGAATATGCTGAACGCCGCGTATGCAATGGGGCTGGGAGCCATATGGCGGACGGGGGCCATGGCTGAGTGCGAGGGCGTTCGGAAAGCATTGGGCTTGAATCGTGATGATGTCATTACAGCCTTCCTGTATGTTGGCCACATCAATACGACACCTAAACCTGTCCCCGACGTCGAACTGTCTGAGTATGTTACTGCCTGGACTGGCGAAACCAGTTAAAAAACAAGGCATTAGCCTATAAAGGTTGACCTCATACGGTGCCATGCGTATAGTGCGCGGCGCTGGTGAGGCGTCCTGGTGACTGACTCGCAAAGAATGTCGGAGTTTACGACGACGGTAACGAGCACGGTAGAGTGCGACTTACAGCCCCTTTATATGGGGTAACGTAGACAAACAAGGTGAGGTGTCCGAGTGGCTGAAGGAGCACGCCTGGAAAGCGTGTATAGGTTTATCCCTATCGAGGGTTCGAATCCCTCCCTCACCGCCACTAATTCTAAAAACCCGGTCAATTGGCCGGGTTTTTTATTGGCTGGCGTTCAGGTTGCCAGTGATCAGTGAGGGCAGGGTGAGAACCCTCGCAGGTTCGAGTCGAACGCAGTGAGACAACGTCGGAGCTTGCGACGACGGCCCGAAGGGCGCAAGTCATCCCTCCCTCACCGCCACTAATTCTGAAAAAACCGTGTTCTTGCAGAAGTTCGCGGTTTTTTTATGCCCAAACGTTATTGCTAGAGGCGGCGGTAGGAGGGTGAGAACCCTCCACTTTCTCGGCCCGGCCACTAATTCGAAGAACCCGGTCAATTGGCCGGGTTTTTTATTGCCCTTCGATCAGGCTTAATCCGGCCAGTCATTTGAGATCACAATCGAGTTATACGACGTCATTGCTGAATTTTCAGCGTTTCTGGTAGGAAGTTTTTCGGTTGATTGTGGCCATTGCGGTCAAAAAAGGCCTTGTGCGCATTGCTGCCAATTCAGCGCGAGGTGTATCCTGTTTGCCCAATTTGCGCGACATAAAATAACAACAGCGCGGTGCGAGCTATGGATCTAGACACTAAGTGTATACCTTTGGGCCACATACAGACCTATTTCAATCTGAAGAAATCGATCGAGGTTGATGCTGACTGGCTGATGAAGCGCACGGGCATCATTCCTGATAATCCCGATGAGCTGATGCGGTCAATTACCGGCCTGGAGCCTGCAGACATGTATGCGCGCGCAGGCATCGATCTTGGCGAAGAAGACGGCGTAGGTATGTTCGTTTCTGCTCGGCAGGTTCTTAATCTCGTTGAGCAGATAATGGACGCTTTGAAGATGCCCTATATCGGTCTGGCGATGGGTAATCTGATGACAGTGTCACACCATGGTATGGCCGGCCTGGCTGCTGTAACTCAGCCTACGCTGTGGGATTGCGGGCAAGCGGTGGTGCGGTTTTGCCGTGAATTATTTCCGCCTCTGGAAATGAGTGTCACTATTGATGGTGAGGAAGGGTGGTTTGCCATCGACGAGAACATTCCGCTGGATCCTTACTCGCACTTCTTTGTTGAGCTGAATCTGGTGAGTTTTTACAACATCTTCCGCGATCTTGTGGCTAATGATCCGGACCTGATGCCGGTCCGCGTGGAGATCGGTTACCCGGAGCCGGGGTGGGGTCACATTTACCGACGTTACTTTAAATGCCCGGTTGTTTTCGGTTGTCATCAGTCTCGTATCATCGGTAAGTCGATGTTGGCAAACCATGAGTTGCCTCTTGCGAATCGTCTGATGGCAATGACGGCTGAAAAGTCGCTATTCGAAAATATCCCGACAAAGGCAATGAAGTATCTGCCGTTACGGTTGAGGCGATTACTTATTCGTTATTACGGTGCTTTCCCATCCCTGGAGAATGCGGCCAGCGAATTGGGTATGAGTGGCCGTACTATGCGGCGTAAGTTAAAAGATGACGGTACGTCTTATCAGCAGGAGCTGGATTTTGTACGACAGAAATTTGCCCGTGAGTATTTTGCTCGCGGTGGCGACTCTGTAACCGAGCTCGCCCATTTGCTTGGTTTTGCTGATTCTTCTGCTTTTGCAAAGGCCTTTCGCCGTTGGACAAACATGTCTCCCAAAGAGTACATGGCGTCAATTATGGCCAGAACCTGACGTTAAGTGGCCATCGGTTCAAGGTGGCCGAAAACACCGTTTGGCAGTGGCCATTTCAGACCGATCACTGTCCGACAATTGCGAGCACAGTCACATAATTGGGGCGTAAGGTAGATCACAGGTTCGGAAACATCCGTCCGTTATAAAAATAACGAAACAATAAAGGTGATCTACCATGTCTGACTTCAAACTGAAGGCCGGCGCCCTTGCTCTGAGCGCAGCTCTGCTAACTCCGGTCGCCGCACATGCGGCAGTAGAAGGTCCGTCCGGAATGGACTTCTACGATATTCCATCAATCAATACCAACCAGAACGGAGACCTGATCTGGTATCGCGATGCGAGCGTAAATCTCGGTGCTGGGGCCCCGCTGGCTAAAGCATACAACGTTATGTACCGCTCTACTGACTCACTCGGTGCCGAGAACGCAGTTACTGGTACTGTTTTAATTTCAAGCAATGAGTGGAGTGGTGCGGGTGAGCGCCCAACGCTGAGTTATGCCGTGGGTACACATGGTCTGGACCAGTCTTGCGCTCCGTCCTTGCAACTACAGGCCGGTAGCGATTACGAAATCCGTAATATCCGCGCAGCACTCGAGAAGGGGTATGCGGTACTGGTAACTGACTATCAGGGCTATACCACGGGTGCTACACCTACCTATCTGGCCGGTGAGTCGCAGGCGCACGCCGCACTGGATATTTTCCGTGCCGCCTCTCAGATTCCTCGTGCAGGGATAGATGCTGAAGCGCCTGCTGCTGTTTGGGGCTTCTCTCAGGGCGGGCAGACTGCTGCATGGGTCGGTCAGATTGCAGACGACTATGCACCAGAACTTGATCTGGTAGGTGTTGCATCAGGTGGTACTCCGGCTGACTTCCCCGTGGTTGCTGATTATCTGAATGGCAGTACAGGTGCATCCTTCCTTCTTGGGGGGATCATTGGTCTTGCCGAGCAATATCCGGATGATATCCCGGTCGATCAGCTTGCCAGTGCGAACGGTAAAGCGGCCATCGCTGACTATAAAAACAAGTGTACTTTTGAGTTCCTGTTCGACTATATGAATGAATCTCTCAGCTCTTACACCGTTGGCAACAAAGATCTTGATGAGCTGTTGATGGTGCCTTCTATCGGCCAGCGCATTAATGAGCAGAATCTGGGTGGTGAAGGTGCGGATGTTCCTGTCCTGCTTTATCACGGTACTGCAGATGAATTTATCCCGATTGAGCAGAGTGTGGAGCTGAAAAAAGATTACTGCCGTCGCTTCGACAAGGTGACCTACGATGTTTATCCGAGTGAGCATATCGTCACTCTGTTCCAGGCGGCTCCAACCGTTCTGACCTGGCTCGATGAACGTTTTGCTGGGCAGAACCCACGTAACAGCTGTTACAGCTTTGCTGCTGATCCAGTATCAAATGCTAATCCGGGCGGTGGCGATTTCATCGTGACTCTGGATGAGTGGAACCTGGATGCAGAGCTGCACCTGGCGACACTGAATCAGACCGTTGAGCTTCCTGAAGACACCTCAATCACTGCAGATGCAAACATCACCGATGAAAGCCTGGTCGGCGACCTGTACGTTCCAGACTTTGATGCAGAGCTGAATATCCTGGTGAACCTTGATGTCGCGCTGTCGGTTGAACCTGTTGGTCAGATCGAAGCGACAAACCGCCTGAGCCGCGACGGTATACTGGCAATCAATGGTTCGACTCAGGCAAATGTTCTTATTAACGCTGCGGGGTTCGGTTGGCTGAAGCTACCGTTCAACTGTAAAACCATTGAACCTGCGAACTTCAATCTCGCCTGGGAAGGCCCAATTGCCGAATTCGGTGCGGGTGGCATTGTGTTCGAGGGTGAAACCGAGTTCTCGGAACTTGAGTGTGGCTGGATGACAGCGCTGTTCAACAGCCTGGTGGCTGGCCCAGGTCAGGAATATAGCTTCCGTCTTGTACCTCCGGCGCCAGAGCGTCTGTAAATAGCCTGATGGGCTCCTTGGCCAGGAACAGAGGAAACTCCGTTCCTGGCATTTTTCTCAGAATTTATAAGGTGCAGATTATGTTTAAGACAGCGATTGTGACAGGTGTTATCGCCATTGGCGGGCTCGCTTACTACTCTGGCTTTGATGGGATACAGGTATTGAAGACGTCAGTAGAACCTCAGCACTCTCAGGCTATATCCCAATCTGTGGAGTATACGCGTGAAGAGCTTGCTGCGATGACGCCCAATCTACTGATCCAGATGCAGAAAGACGCGCTTAACTCAGCAAAAGAAGCCGCTACCAGTGTCGGTGAGCTGAACCGCATTGAAGGTCGGCCTGATTTCGTCTCACCGGCGGAGTGGATGATGCTTCAGGCGGTTGCTGACCAGAAGACTGATCCACAAGCAGAGCTTCTTCGTCTGGTTAATCTGTTGCGGTTTAACAAGCAACTGGAGGCTCTGGATCGAACTTCCGACGCAGAAGAGCGCAAAGTGCTGATTGAGGCGGTGTTGGCTCAATTGCCGAAGCGCATCGAGAATCAGGAAATGTCGGTAGAAAAAGCGCAATCGATCCAGTTGAAATTGATCTCTCAGATCTATTCTGATGACCGCGATATCCGCGACAGGGCGGCTGAAGAGGCCCGCCGCATAGGTGCGGAGTTCAGCATTAAAGCGTCTTAATCTGGCCCGTTGAGCATTTAAGCACTCAGCCAGTCACTCTAATTTTCGGTTGGCGTTGATCTGCCTTCTGGCTATTGATACTTTCAGGTCCATAAAATTCATCTGGAACATTTATGGACCTGGATACTCCCTGCATCCCTCTCGGGCACATACTGACGTACTTTAATATCGCTCAGAAACCTGATCTTGACCTGGGTGTTAATGAACAGGACGAAGACGCCCGTGCTGTGCAGCTGAATAAGTTGATGCAGGTCTCTATGGGGCTCGATCACAATGAAATGTTCCGTAAGATCGGTGTCGACCTCAGCGAGGGAAATGTCGCTGGTCGATATATCTCCACCCGGCAGGTACTTGGTCTGGTAGAGCAGTCCATTGAACATATGCGCATGCCGTATCTGGGGCTTTTCATCGGAAATATCATGACGGTGTCCCATCATGGATACGCGGGCCTGATGAGCATTACCCAGCCGACTCTGAAAGAATGTAGTCAGACAACAGCGCGCTTATGCCGGGAGCTGTTCCCAGCCCTGGATATGTCAGTTCACGAGGCTGACGGATTGGTCTGGCTGGCAATCGATGAGAACGTCTCCCTTTCTCCCTACACCCATTACTTTATGGAGCTGAACAGTATCAGCTTTTACAACATCGTCTGTGACCTTGTCGGGCGCGACCCCGAACTTGAGCCAGTAGCTATTGAGTTCAGTTACCCGGAGCCAGCCTGGGGGCATATTTACCGTCGCTATTTTCGTTGCCCTGTGCGTTTTTCCTGCGCTCAGACCAGAATCATCCGTAAGGCGAGCAGTGCCGACTTTGAGTTGCCTCTGGCCAATCGATTGTTGGCGATGACTGCAGAAAAAACTCTCTTTCAGCGGATTCCAACGAAAGCGATGCAGTTTCTGCCCCTGCGCTTGAGGCACTTTCTTGTGCGCTCGTACGGAGCATTACCTTCGCTTGAGCGCGCCGCGGGTGAGTTGGGTATGAGTAGTCGTACCTTCAGAAGGCGTCTCGCAGAAAGTGGCACTACCTACCAAAAAGAGCTGGATGTAATCCGTGAGCGTTTTGCACGAGGCTACTTTGCTCGTGGAGGTCAGTCTGTGGGTGAGTTGTCCGAGTTGCTCGGCTTCAGTACAACCCAGGCGTTCAGTCGGGCTTTTAAGCGCTGGACGGGAGAGAGCCCATCAGCCTTTATCAAAAAGGCCTAGCGGTTGTTGTTCTCTGACGCGCTTAAATGCGTCAATCGGGCTGGCGCTGTGCGTTTTCTTTACTAACCTTATACGAGCGACGTCGTCTGAAAAAATTGTCGCTAATGGTTGTAAATAATTATGTATGCGGAGCCGTCCAGTGTTCTTTCGATCCCAGAAGAAAGCCGTAGAAACCATCCCTACTGCAGAGTGCAACGATCATATCCATAAACTTGAGCAGGAGAATGAGCTTCTGCACAAGGTGAAAATCGTGGCTGAGATGCGCTGTGAATTCGGGTTGACGCAGTATCAGTACGTTAAGGATCTGCAGTCGCTTTGGTTCAGTTCGACGGATGCCATCGACAGTATCCGCAATACTATGGCTGGCTCTGCAACACGTCTGCGGGATGAGAATGATAGTGTGCAGGCTTCTCTCGCTCGGGTTGGAGAGATCTCTTTAACACTCGGTAAGTTAACTGAATCTTTGGATATTATTCAGAATGAATCGCAAGAGGCGTCTACTGCGGTAGGCGGCTTAAAGTCTGTGGCGTCCGGCATTGAGGACTTCGTCAGTCTCATTAAGGGTATTTCTGAACAGACGAATCTGCTAGCGCTTAATGCAGCAATCGAGGCGGCGAGGGCAGGTGAACAAGGGCGGGGCTTTGCCGTTGTTGCAGATGAAGTGCGCACGCTGGCGCAGCGCACAGCCGACGCGACAGCAGAGATTGATGCACTTATTTCTACGATTGGTGGTGAAGTTGATCGGGTTGCACGAGGTATTGCAGCGCTTGGGGAGCGTGGCGCAGTGCTCTCTGATGAGGTTGGCACAGTGTCATCTCACATAAATGAGATTGGTGACGTTGCCGGGCAGGTCTGTCAGAGCTTTGAGCGTACATCCGCTGAGTCTTTCCTTGAAACAGTGAAACTGGATCATATTGTCTGGAAGGGGCAGGTTTATGCTGCGATCAGCCAGGAGCAGGACGTTGAGTTGCCGACTCTGGTAGATCACACGATGTGTCGGCTTGGTAAGTGGTATGCAGAGGGTGAAGGTCGGGAAAAGTACGGTCATCTGAATGCTTATCGTCGCCTGGACGCTCCTCACAAGGGCGTACACGAGAACGGCTTTAAGGCCATGAAGGCGCACTCAGAAGGCAACCGCGACGCGATGCTGGGGTATCTGGAAGCCATGGAAACGGCCAGTCGCGAAGTGATCGCCACTCTGACCGAAATTGAGGAAGCGGTAGCTCGTTGACCTAGTGCTGGCGAATGTGTGTCCCGTGCGCATTCGTCATGCAATCGACCCGGTATTTCTCTATAATCGCGGCAGTTTTGAGTTAACCGAGATCCATCATGACTGTCCGCACACGCGTCGCGCCGTCTCCTACCGGCGATCCCCATGTAGGTACTGCATACATTGCTCTGTTTAATCTCGCATTTGCCCGCCAGCACGGCGGTCAATTTCTCCTGCGTATTGAAGATACCGATCAGGTACGCAGTACCCCTGAATCTGAACAGGCGATTCTCGACAGCTTGCGTTGGCTTGGCATGGACTGGGATGAAGGTCCTGATGTAGGTGGCGATTACGGCCCTTACCGTCAGAGTGAGCGCCGTGCGATTTATGAAGAACACGTACAGAAGCTGCTTGATAGCGGTAAGGCCTTCAAGTGCTATCGCACCGCCGAAGAGCTGGATGCCTTGCGCCAGCAGAAACAGGAAAGCGGTAACCAGACTGCTCTGAAAGTATCTGACCTCGCGTTACCTGAAAACGAGGTTAACGAGCGTGAAGCAGCAGGCGCGCCTTACGTCGTGCGCATGAATGTTCCGGAAGAGGGCGTTTGTGTCGTTCAAGACATGCTTCGCGGTGAGATTGAACTGGACTGGGCTCAAGTTGACGCTCAGATTCTGATGAAATCCGATGGCATGCCAACCTACCACCTGGCCAACGTGGTTGATGATCACCTGATGG
>NZ_CFHJLR010000029.1:0-36507 GCF_984348125.1 Thalassolituus sp. | reverse complement strand
TTGGTGAAGAGTTTATCTCTTCTTGAGGTGTCCGGGGTATTCAACCAGAACACTCTGTCTACTGGAAGAGGTAGATTGTTGTTTTCTGCTCTTTCTTTTAGCCAAACCACTTGAGCCTTCATTCTTCCCTCAGGAGTGTCGTCGACTTGGGAAAATTCATCGAATAGTTGAATGAAGTAATCACAATATTTTATTAAATCTGAGAGTTGCTCTTTTGTATTTGGCATGTTTTTGACTGTGATAGAGTAGGCATGATAATAGAATTCTATCTGGCATATTCTAGGAAGTGCAATAATAGAAATATGTAGGCAACTTTCTATGAAATTAAATATGCTATTTGCTTGCTTTATCAGGGGCATCGGAAAATTTTTCTTTATACATCTACTCCCTCAACTAGATTCGCAAACCTCCCGTAGCATTCCAAAAGACTCTTATCGTTGCTAAGGTCGGTCTCCATGAATAACCTCATTAATCCCACCTTTCCTATTGGTTTGTAATGATCCATAGTTTGAATTTTTGAAAAATATGGCTTGAGTGAGTCATATGCGTCTGCCGCAAAGCTACTTTTACTTGCTGAGAGCATTTTTTCCAATGTCTTCGCTTCAAGCTTAAGCTTCTTTATATCTGACATGCTACTGACCTTGCGAGTATCTAATTATTATAGCTGCCCCATATCATACTTATCACCCAGCTCTTTCCATAATTTAAGCAGCCCGCGGTCGTTGAGCATTTCATAGGTCATGCTAAAAGATGTTGGTTCATAATAGTCCGGATCGGCATCCACACCGTCGGCATCTCGAGACCGATTTTTTAATACGTATCCTTGGGTTGTACTGCCGACGGCCAACATCTCTCCATCTACGTCCTGGTCCTTGCTAATCATTGCTCCAGCATGTAATCCGCCATCTGCAGGTGGACGTTGGAATTCAGTAAGTGCTTCAGGGAACCAGCTAAGTGCTTTGAGAGGGAAATCATACTGATGACAGGAGTACTTCGGACCCGTTTTCAATTTCAGCATTGACCATCTTAGTATCGATAAGAATGCACCTCTCTGAATAAACTCTATCTTTGCGTCTTCTGGATTCTTCCCCATAGCAAGCCCCCCTAGATGTACTGAATTTGATGGTAGTACATCATGACGCTCAATCTTTTCCAGCGCTGGTAATAGTGGGTATTTTTTTACGTAGCTCACGCTGATAATCTACAGTTCACCAGCGTCATACTTGTTGCCCAGCTCTTTCCATAATTCAAGCAGTCCGCAATCGTTCAGCAACTCATAACTTAAGTCGAGAGTTGTTGGCTCGTAATAATTTGGGTCAGCATCAACACCGTCAGCGTCTCGAGACCAGTTAGTAATATTGTACCCTTGGGTCGTACTCCCAACGGCCAGCATCTCGCCGTCTACGTCTTGATCTTTGCTGATCATCGCACCTGCATGGAGGCCGCCATCCGAAGGTGGACGTTGGAATTCAGCAAGTGCTTTAGGGAACCAACTCAGTACTTTGAGCGGAAAATCATACTGATGACAGGAGTATCTCGGACCCGTTTTCAACTTCAGTATTGACCATCTTATTATCGATAAGAATGCACCTCTCTGAATAAACTCAATCTTTGCGTCTTCTGGGTTTTCTCCCATAGCAAGCCCCCCTAGATGTACTGAATTTGATGGTAGTGCATCATGACGCTCAATTGCTTCCAGCGCTGGTAGTAGTGGGTATTCTTGTATGTAGCTCATATTCGACTCAACTCAGGCATTACAGAGATAGCATTTTGCTCTTTTAATTGGGATAGATTCACTTCATTACGTTCGAAATTCAACGTCTCTACGGCACCGTATTCCTGATCAATAGCGGGGTTATTATTTTTAGTAAGACCGTTTCCGAGATAGTCTTCGTTATTGCCAATAGTCCGGTGCATCTCAAATCTTTGCTTCATCAACCTTTTTTCTGAGCTGCTCAGGTCGGTAGTATTCAAGTGCTCACTAAATTTATCTGAATTCCAGTTACCTTTACCTTCAAATATTCCTGAGGCCTCAGCATCTTTGTAGTGCTTTGAATACTCCGCCTGAAACTCCGGAGTCATTGCTTTGTCGGTGAATTCCTTCGGAAACTTCTTCGGGAGCTCTGTATTCGCAAACTCGCCAACGTTTTTAAATGTAGCAGATACACTTTTTACGCCCGTCATCGGTGCGGCAACCTGGGTATCGACGATCACCAGGGCGTAGTCGGCTTCTGGGTTGTAGGTCAGACCGAGTTTTTCCGAGATCAGTTTTGGGTCGCTGTCGGCATCTTCAAGCTGATCAAAGCTGGTAGACCAATATTTTGCACCAGTACCAGACTTGCCCTCCATCGTCTGTCCCATTGCACCACTGAGCGGGACATCTTTTGTATCTCTGTGCGTGAGGTATTTGCTTTCCATAAAGCGTACCTGAAAGCGTTCTTTGCCAATATCTCCGGTTTCAGCCATCTCTTTTAGTTCAGCATCACTGTACTTAGGTTGGTAACCACTGGCTGCGATTTCTCTTCTTCGGTTCGCTAGAATAGTTTCTGCTTCAGCGAGACTTTGTGGTGATACTTTTTTGCTCCGCTTCTTGCTAACTTTTCCATCTTCCGCACCATGCGCATCGGTCTTTTTCACCGAACCATCGACGGATTCCAGCTTGCCTGGGCCGGTGTTCTTCCCATTGAATGTTTTCTTACGGCTTTTAATGCGTTTGGTTGCTTTCGCAAAGTCCGCTAAAAGGTCACCGACTTTGTTGAACTTACGCACCAGGTGCATCTTGCTGCCAACGGCGGCAACCACACCTGCACCACCGGTGACGGCAGCAACGATGATGGTCAGGATCAACTCAAAGGCACCGGAGCCTGCGACTTCGGTGATTTCGATGGCGTGCTGGGCTTCGGCGTAGTCTTTGACGAAGCGATATAAAATGTCGCGCAGGGTTTCGTCGTTGAGCACCAGATCGGTCATGGCGATGGCTTCGTCAATCTGTTGCTGGGTGATCTGGCTCGGGTCGAAGCCGATGGCTTCAACGAGTTCGCGTTTTTCGCCGCTCAGATAAGTTTCGGCGTAGGTGTCTGCGAAGTTGTCCGATTCCCATGCGGCACGAAGTGCTTTGGCATGGTGTTCCATTTTCTTAAATGGGTTGATGACGTCGCTGAGCTCTTTTACCTGTACTGCGAGGCCCCAGGCGGATGAGCCGATGCCCGTCATGAAGGCGCCTGTGTAGATCAGGCCTTTCATTACGGTGGATTCTTTATCCATCTGACGCTGGTGCATGGCGGCTTCGCGTCGTTCGCCTTCGACGATCTGGCGCAGGGCGTTTTCAATCTGCACACGCAGGAATGGGCGATCATCGGGTACTTCGTCGTCGACTGCGCGAGCGGTATCGATTTTTTCGAGCGTCAGGTAGTTGGCCGCGATGGCTTTGGTCAGCGCTTGCCGCGGGCATGACGGACGGTCATCCAACTTTGACAGTACGTCAAAATAGAAGTGATTAAAGCTGTCGTCGATATTGCTTGTGCTGAAGTGGCCAAGCAGACGTTCGGCATCAAAGTTGCCACCCGTGCAGAGGTTCTCTGGGTGGTACAGACCGGGGCCTGAGCCGCGTCGGAGTCGGTAACGGTTGCCCTGAAGGTCTTCTAGTTCGAAATCGGCCATGACGCTGAGATATCCATACTTCCATGTGAGGTGCCGGGTTCTGGCCCGGTTGCAGCGAGTCTAAAACGGGTGTCTGGTAAAGGCAAATAAGGTAAGACATTGACGGCCACTTTGAGGTGGCCGCCGAATTGATTTACACCGCTTTGTAGTTGTCGTGCTCGGCTTCCCAGCCTTCGAGCAGTTCGCGGTTGTCGTGCTCCCATGGGTGGAAGTCGCGACGGTAGTAGTCTTTGTATTCTTTCCAGATGGTCGGGATCAGCGCAGGCGTTTTCCAGTAGAAGCGGAACGCGGATTTCCATGTCGACCATTTGAACAGCTGCTTATCTTTCCACAGGAAGTACGCCTGTACTGTGCTGAGGCGCATAACGAAGGTCATGGTGATGGTGGCCATGTGGAATACCCGCTTCCAGTAGCCTCCGCCAATGGCTTCATACACGTCGAAGCAGACGCCCTTGTGCTCGGTTTCTTCGATGGCGTGCCACTTCCACATTTCACGGATGCGAGGGTCCATCTCGTCGGTCAGCTCATTGTTGGTGAGCATCTGATGCGCCAGCATGGCGGTGAAGTGTTCTACCGCACAGGTAATGGCCAGACGGTCTTTCGCCGGGACGTGTTTTTTGAGGAAGAGTCTTACTGCGCGCTCCTGAGCCTCTACCTTTGTCGCTGGATAACCGAGCGTGTCGAGGTATTCGCTGAGCATATGGTGCTCGTGACCGTGAATCGCTTCCTGTTTGATGAAATTCTTCACCTGCTTCTGCAGGCGTTCGTCTTTCACCAGGTGTTCGTTGTCACGGACTGCATCGATAAACAGGCGCTCGCCCTCCAGAAACAGGCACGAAAGCGCGTTCATCAGGGTGCTTTTAAAGGCGTCATTGCCGAACCAGTAACGCGGCAGATCTTCGAATTCGAATCCGAAGTCCATTTTACGGCCATGAAATTCAATGCCCGCACTCACATTGCGGGCGGTCGCTTGTTTATCAGTCATAGTTTTATACAGTCTTATAATTATCGTGGCCCGCCTGCCATTCACCCAGCAGCTCACGGTTGTCGTGATCCCATGGGTGAAAGTCGCGGCGGTAGTAATCTTTGTAGTCGCTCCAGATGCTCGGGATCAGCCCGGGCTTCTTCCAGAAGAAGTTGAAGCCTGATTTCCAGGTAGACGGTTTAAACAGCTTGCCGTCTTTCCACAGGAAGATGCCTTGCACAATGGCTGTGCGGAGCAGGAACATCCAGGTGACGTTAAACATGGCAAAGACGCGCAGCCAGTAGCCGCCGCCGGTTTGTTCGTAAACGTCGTAGCATACACCTTTGTGCTCGGTTTCTTCGATGGCGTGCCATGTCCACATTTCTTTGAAGCGTGGGTCCATGCCTTCAGTGGCTTCCGGATTGGTCAGTACCTGATGCGCCAGAATGGCGGTGAAGTGCTCAACGGCACAGGTAATCGCCAGTCGACGGCGCGCAGGCATGTATTTGCGCATGAGCTTCTTCTCTTTGCGCTCAAAGTCTTCCACTTTGGTCGCCGGATAGCCCATGGAGTCCAGATATTCACTGAATTTGTGGTGCTCATGTCCGTGAATGGCTTCTTGTTTGATGAAGCTTTTCACCTGAGACAGGAGCTTTTCATCTTTGACGAGATGCTGGCTGTCGCGCACCGCATCGATGAACATACGCTCGCCTTCCAGAAACAGACAGGACAGCGCGTTCATAAAATGCGTTTTGAATGCGTCGTTATCGTTCCAGTAACGAGGCAAGTCTTTAAAGTCGAAGCCAAAGTCCATTTTGCGGCCAGGAAACTCAATATCAGCGCTGATTTCGCGTGCTGTCTTAGTCATGATTTACCTGCCTTACTGCGGTTAGCTCAGTGATTATCTGTGCATTTGTTAACCACGATAGTCGCTGTATAAGGCTTGTGACAGGTGGACTTCGGACAAAGTTGCCCTGTTTTATGTGTCGTTTCGGGCCACGAAAAGTGCCAGAAAGAGTCAGTAGCTGCTGAGTGAGGCAATCCAGCTGCGTGCAGCGTGGAGGTGTCGTGGATTATCACTCAGGCGGTCGAAGAGTAGTGAGCCCTCGAGTGCTGAAACGATAACGCAGGCGAGCTCGTCTTTTGGGATGGGCAACAGGCTGGCTTTCTGCAGGGCGTCTTCGACCCAGCGCTCCATGTGCTCCAGGAAGGTATTCACAGCGCCAAGGCTGGCGTCGCTGAGCTCATGAGGTGACGCGGCGTAGGCCAGGCTCATGCATTGGCGACGGTGTTTATGATAGCTCTCGAACACGTCTATCAGTGCGCCCAGACGCTGGCGCGGGCGATGCGTACTTGCAGTGGCAGCATCCAATTCGCTGAAGAACTTGAGGTCGTAATCCTGCAGTAGCTCAGTGAGGAGTCGCTCGCGGCTCTGAAAGTGGTAGTGCACAGAGCTGGACTTGATGCCCGCTGCCTTGCCGAGTTCACGAAAGCTGGCTGCCGCCAGATTCGCCTGTTGAATCTGGTCGATAGCGATATGTTTCAGCTGGGCGCGCGTCTCGGACATGGTGCCTCCCTGTCTCCCGTTCTTTACCGGAAAAATCCGGCAGATGAACTAAGCTTTGGTGAGATTGACTCGATCAGGACTGACCATGTTACGCGTGCTTATTTTCATACTGCTACCTCTGTTTGCGACTGGCTGCCTGGAGGAAGAGGAATCGGACGACATTGTTAACGATCAGGGCGATAGCGTCTCTGATCCGACATTGAGGCTGAACGGTTTGTGGAATGGTCAGCTTGATCAGGCCGGGGCATTGAGGATGCTGATGTATAACGGCAATGTGTTCGGCTTTGATGAAACCATCGCATTTTACGGCACAGTGGCACTCGATAACGATAGTGCTACAGCGACAATGACCTTGAGTGGTTACTCCTACACCACCAGTGACACTGCAGCGAACCAGTTTGTTGCAGGGGGCGCGCCGGAAGATTTCACCCTCTCAGGCCTGCTTTATCCGACGACGACAACCGATGACACGCTCGTTGGTGACTACGACAGTGACACGGCTCCGGGCGGCTTTACCCTGAGTAACGACGGTACCTGGGATACGAACTCGCGGCTGGCGACCTTGCGTGGCAAGTGGATGTCGACGGGCTACGAACTTTATCTCACCGAGGTAGGCGACGAGCTCTCATTCCGTGAGGTCAGTGTTGCGACCCCGGCAACCGGTTGCACGACACGTGGGACGATCCGGATTCTCAATGAAGAGGTCAACCTTTATACCGTTCAGTTGTCAGAGCGTAAGAATTGTCCCGGTTTTAACGTCACCAACGCGCCGGGCTATGCCTCGGTTAACGCCAATGGCGAGCTGGAGTTGTTCATACGCAAAGAAGAAGAGCTTCTTTATGCGCGCTACACCTCGGCAACGGCCACAACAGATACAGCCACAGATACGACGACGGATGAAACAACAGACGAGACCGCAGAAGCGACAGAATAACTCCAAATCTCTGTGAATAACTCTGTAGAAAACCTGAATAAAATTTCAGGAAAACATGTTTAAGTTTCTGGATAACCTAAAAAGCTGATAGGTCACTCAATAAATATCCACATTAATGTACAGGGTTATCCACATCCTGAGTCCCGGTAATTACTGACTTCTTTCCATTTGTGCCACCCTTGTGGAAAAAACTATCCCTGTTTATACATGACTGAAAATGGTTGTGTATAAACCATCTGTACAAAATTCAAACACTGGCTATCAGGTTGAGTTCCCGGGTGCTACAATACGCGCCCTTTTTATATTGGGTGGGCTTAAGCGCCTGCCCATGAACCGGAACTGAGGTGAGTTGTGGATTATCCCGTTCGTTATGACGTGATTGTTGTTGGTGGTGGACACGCCGGAACCGAGGCGGCGTTGGCGTCGGCCCGTACCGGCGCGAAGACACTGCTGCTGACGCATAACACAGACACCGTGGGTGTGATGTCCTGCAACCCAGCCATTGGCGGCATCGGCAAAAGCCACCTGGTGAAAGAAATTGATGCACTGGGCGGTGCCATGGCGCGTGCTACCGACAAAGCCGGTATTCAGTTCCGTACACTTAACAGCCGCAAAGGCCCGGCTGTGCGAGCTACTCGTGCCCAGGCTGACCGCGCACTGTATCGCAGCGCGATCCGCAGCATTGTGGAAAACCAGCCGAACCTCGATATCTTTCAGGCCGCCTGTGACGACCTGATTATGCAGGGTGACGGTGTGGGTTCTACCGTGGCGGGTGTGGTCACAAATACCAATATGCGCATTCATGCGACCAGCGTTGTTCTGACCGCGGGTACCTTCCTTGGCGGACTTATCCACATTGGTATGGAAAACCACTCAGGTGGCCGTGCCGGTGATCCGCCCGCGATTGCGCTGGCAAAACGTCTGCGCGAAATGCCATTTAATGTGGGGCGCCTGAAAACCGGGACGCCTGCGCGGATTGATCGTCGTTCTGTGGATTTCTCGGTGATGCAGGAGCAGCCGGGCGATACTCCGCTGCCTGTGATGTCTTTTATGGGCTCTGTGGATGAACACCCAGAACAGGTGAGCTGCTACATCACGCACACCAACGAGCGCACTCACGATATTATCCGAGCTAACCTGGACCGCTCGCCTATGTTTGCGGGCGTGATTGAAGGCGTCGGCCCGCGTTACTGCCCGTCGATTGAAGATAAAGTCACGCGCTTTGCGGATAAAACCAGCCATCAGATTTTTGTTGAGCCCGAAGGCCTGAACAGCAATGAGCTGTACCCGAATGGTATCTCGACGTCGCTGCCCTTTGACGTGCAGCTGGATCTTATCCACAGCATGGCGGGCTTCGAGAATGCGCACATTACCCGCCCGGGCTACGCCATAGAGTACGATTATTTCGACCCTCAGGATCTCAAACACAGCCTCGAAACCAAGTTTGTGAATAACCTCTATTTTGCGGGCCAGATTAACGGCACCACGGGTTATGAAGAGGCCGGTGCTCAAGGCTTGCTGGCCGGTGCTAATGCGGCCCTGCGAGCGCTCGAGAAAGACGCCTGGGTACCGCGTCGCGATCAGTCGTATATCGGTGTGCTTGTGGATGATCTGATCACCATGGGCACCAAAGAGCCGTACCGCATGTTCACCTCACGTGCTGAATATCGACTGGTGCTGCGCGAAGATAATGCGGATCTGCGCCTTACCGAGGTGGGCCGTGACCTTGGCCTTGTGGATGATGATCGCTGGGCGGCGTTCACTGCCAAGCGTGAAGCCATCGAAACCGAAGCCCAGCGTTTGAAAACCACCTGGGTTCAGCCCAAAACAGAAGAAGCGACCGCGCTGGAAGGCATGGGCGAAGCGGCCATCACCCGCGAATATAACCTGCATGACCTGCTCAAGCGCCCGGGTCTGACTTACTCACAGGTCGCGCCGCTCAAGGGTGACGCCGTTGCTGATCCTCAGGTCGCAGAACAGGTTGAGATTCAGGCCAAATACGACGGCTATATCAACCGACAGATGGAAGAAATCGAGCAGCTGCGTCGCTACGAAAACACCCTGCTGCCAGAAGACCTCGACTATGAAGCTATCGGTGGCCTCTCGAACGAAGTGAAGCAGAAGCTGGCGACCGTGCGCCCCGCTACCCTGGGCGTGGCTTCACGCATCTCGGGCATCACGCCTGCAGCCATCAGCCAGATTCTGATTCACCTGAAGAAGCGTAATCTCGCAGGCAAAATGAGCGCCTGACCGGGCGCTTGTCTTGCTCTTCTGTATCTCTTTTCTGTATCACTCTCCGGTATTACCTGCCTGCGATTCCAGCAGGTCGGTTAACACCGGCGTTGCTATGTGGATTAACCCCTTCACGCGACTTATGATACTTGGATCGCGGAGCATCAGGATGCGTCTGCGATTCAGCTGTTTCGTTGATCAGTTTCGAAGTCTTCTCCTACGTACGGGGAGGACAACCTGTTGGGATGACATAGTGTATAAGTGTAGTGTGCACTATAATTCACATTATCTGCCTGCAATGGATTAAATGGGTTATATATTGCACATTTTATGCTAGTTCTGTATTAATAGTGCATTATCATGCCCATTGTGGATAGGTGAAAAATGTTGCAACTAACAGTTCAGATCTATCTGAGTGGTGCATGGCAGGATGCGTGTGAACTCTATTTTCGTGATCCGGAGGCCGGCCGTCATGGTGCGGTTACGCTGGAGTACGACGCCGGGTATGTTGCACGATTTCAGGGAAACCCTGCTGCGCTGGTGAGTGCCCGTTTTCCTCTCGATTTCTTCCCGCATGAGACATCCCGTTGGCCTGCGTTTCTGCTGGATATTATGCCCATGGGAGCCGCCCGCCGTTACTGGGGCCAGCAGCTTAACCTGCCGGATATCCAACAGCCCAGATATGATTTTCAGTTATTGGCTAACTGTACGCGGGCCCCTGTCGGCAATCTGCGCATTAAAGAGAGCGTGACTGACACCTCTGATTTTCAGGTGATCGGTTTTCCTATGTCTGAAGTGCTTGAGCAGGCAACAGAGTTTCTTGATTACGCCCGGTTGCAGGGAGCTGCGGTTGGTGGAGCAACGGGAGCTGGCGGCGATGCGCCTAAATATCAGCTGATTCTCGGTAGTGACGGTCTTTATTACCCGGATGGCTCACTGCCGGATAAACAGGCTCGCGAGCATTTTTTGGTGAAATTCCCACGCCGCAGTTCAAGGCAGGGAAATTCTCTGGAAAGCGACCGCCTGATTCTGGAAACTGAGCATGCCTACTATCAAGTTGCCGGGCGGTTAGGACTCGATGCTATCTCGTCGGCGTTACATATTGAATCGGGCCGACTCCAGAGCAAAACAGCGAGCCTGTGGATGCCGAGATTTGATCGGGTTGTGGGCCATGATGGAATGGAAAGATTTGCGGTTGAATCTCTTTATTCTATCGCCGGCGTAATAGAACCGGGTGCGACAGTGATGCACTCGACCTATCTGAAGCAGCTTGCGCATCTGTGGAATGAGTACGATCAGACCGATGAAGTAGAGAGCATGGTGCAGGAATACCTGCGCAGAGACCTGCTGAACGTGGTTTTGGGCAATAGTGATAACCACGGTCGTAATACGTCTGTGTTACGGCAGAATTCCGGGGTTTACCTTGCTCCGGTATACGACCTTGCGCCTATGGTACTGGATGAAGCAGGTATTACCCGTACCAGCCGTTGGCATGTGGACAATGAAGTGGGTGGTAACTTTCGCTGGCGGGAAATCTGCGACGAAGCAGCCGCTGCAACCAACCTCAATGCAGCACGATTATGGGCTGGTTTGCGAGATTTTGCCTTAACACTCTTCGATTTGCCTGTGTATGCCAGTGAATCAGGAGTGCCTGCAGAGGTGATGAACATTGAGCGACACGCCCTCAATCTGAATGCGGTGCCTGACCGCCTGAAGCGCTGGGGATTGCTATGAGAACTTCTTTGTCATGACAAAAAATATTCCCGATTTTAAAACGATGTCGCGTACAGAGGTTCTGACCTGGGTTGAAGCCTCGGTTGGTTCTGGTGAATTGTCGCTGGGCGGCGCAATACGGGTACTGCGCCGCAATATTGCAAAGCAGAATCAAGCAGAATTCGCGAAGCTCTGTGGTCTTTCCAGGCGTACCCTTGTTGCGATCGAGTCAGATGAAGCCAATCCGACGATTCAGACGGTTAACCAATTATTGAAACTGTTTGGGCTGCAGTTGGGGTTAGCGAGGCTGCACCGGAACTCTGAGCATAAGCAATAATGCCCACACGCAGGCGCCAAGGCCCCAGATAAAGGTCGATGACAGCGTCGCCCCCATATGAATCCCCGCCTCGGCAACGATAGGCCCGAGCAGCTGGGCCACGCCATACAGTGCAATCAGGGCGGCGCTCAATCGTGGCCCCTGATGTGGGTGCATTGCGCGGGCCAGTCGTTGGGTCAGGAAGACGGCGCCGAGGAAGCTGCCTCCCATTAGTGCGGCACATAGCCAGAGGCCCATTTCACTCGCAGGCAGGATAAAAATCGCCATAATCGACGCGGCCTGAACTGCGTAATTGAGGATCAGGGCGTTACGGTCGCCCAGGCGATTGCCCAGAGAATTCCAGATAAAGATCGATGGCACGGATGCGATCGCGGCGATCAGCCAGGGGCTGGGCGTCACGTCGATACTCCACTCCTGAGCAACCGCAGGCAGGAAGGTCATCGGTAATATGTAGCCCAGACCCGCACCAAAGTAGGATAAAAACAATGGCGTACTCTGTTTATCCCATAAAGCAGAGTGATCATCGCGGCTGACAGGTGCATCGCCTGAGCTGAGGCGGAACAGGTAAATACCGGACCAGAGCGCCAGCGGAATACTGATCATCGCGGCGGGTATCCAGCGGTCGTTGCCTTGTAGCCAGATAGCGGTACTTTCAACGATCTGGTTACTGAGCAACAGGCCTGCGCCAACACCCAGGTACATGAGACCACTTAACGTCGCCTTGTTGCGCACCGCCAGCCATTCCAGCACCAGTGCCGGCGCGAGTACAAAAACAATTCCGTTAGTGATGCCGTTGAAGAGGCGGAGGCCCGCCATATATGGGAAGTAATCGCCGCCGACCTGCAGCAGTGTAATGACTGCGTTGCCGAGCACGCCGGTAAGCAGGGCGCTCCGTCCCCAACCACTCTGATACGCAAAAAGTGCGACCATGGCGCCCGCGAGGTAGCCGACATAGTTCCAGGTAGCCAGCTGTGCTGCCTGCTGAAGAGTAAGTAAACCATCACTTACTAACAGTGGGATCAAAGGGGTATAAATAAAACGACCAAACCCATGAACGACGATCAGGGTGGTGGCGGCGGCGACAAGAGGCCAGAAGGGGCTGCGGGCTGACATGGCGGTCCTCATTACTAAGGCCGACAGTATATAGATGCGCCCTGGGCTGAGCATCCCGACTTTGGATGAACACAGTGTTCATTATTCAACTTACCAGCGGCGTAATTCGTCTCAGGATTACGGCATATCGATGCGATTGGCGCATTTGTGTCATCGGAGAGTAAGTATCCCTGTGCTAAACAGGGTTTTTCGTAGCGGGTCACATTTTTTCGGCAGGGCCACTGCTATAACATCGGGCGGTTAACAGGAACTGGGCGCACGCCTCGCGGAACACGATATGAATCTCCTAAAATTATTGGCAGTCGGGGTGGCGATTCTCTGGCTGGCCGGGTGCGATAAAAACTACAGCGGTGAACTTGCCGATGATGGCTACAACGCCGCCGGGCATGCACACTATCAGCAGATGTGTGCGTCCTGTCACGGGCTGGATGGTAACGGTACCTCTGTCGGCCCCTCTCTGGTCGGCTGCGCGACCTGCTCTTCTTTTTCGGTGTTAACGGATGAAATCAGCCGTACGATGCCTATTGGTGATGTCGAAGCGTGCGTCGATGACTGTGCTTCGGACACCGCCGAATACATCCTGTACGCTTTCAATGGCCAGAATCTCGCGGATGCGCTGGCCACCATTCAGGGTGTGGAAAACCAGTCTGCTGCACTGACTTTGCGCAAAGCATCACTTCAGTTGGTGGGGCGTTTGCCTACTGGAACTGAGTTAGCTCAGGTTGCAGAGAGTGCAGATACCGGTCTCAGTACCTCGTTAGACGCTATGCAGCTGGAGCCTGGTTTTTACGACAACCTGATGGGCTTTTTTAATGAGCAGCTTCTCACTGACAAGTACCTTTCCAGTAATCTGAATGAAGGCGGCATCAACCTGCTCGACAGCGACGATTACCCGAACCGTAAATGGTACAACGATGTGTATGCCGCGGACGAGCAGAGCAGTATCCGTCGCTGCGTGCGCAATGTGACCAACGATTCCGTGGCTCGCGAACCTCTGGAGCTTATCCGATACGCAGCGATGAATGACCTTCCTCATACTCTCTATATGACCGCCGATTTCATGATGGTGAACTGGTACAGTCAGCAGGTGTATGAAGCAGAGCTGGTTGAGTCCGGCGAATTCCGTCAGCTGGCTGAGCCCGTGTGTGATGAAGATGGCGTGCAGATTTACTATGACCCGAGTGACTTCCGCCCTGCCCGTGTCACAAAGCAGCTTGAGTACGAGTTAGGGGGGATTCCTCATGCCGGTGTTCTCACCTCTCCAATGTTTCTGAACCGCTACCCGACGACGCGAACCAACCGAAACCGTCATCGCGCGCGTATCGTGTTCGATTACTTCCTTGATACCGACATTCTGGCCATCGAGGGGGATCGCCCTGAGGACGGTATTGGTTCTGGTGTCAGCAACCCGACTCTCCTCGATCCGGCGTGTTACGCCTGCCATCAGGTCATGGACCCCGTGTCTTCTTCATTCCAGCATTGGACAGACCGTGGTCGATATATCGTAACGGGCAGCTCTTCGGTGAATGACTGGGATGGTTCGGATATTGAGCCACCGGGGCTGGGTGGCAAACAGGCACCACTCTCAGGGTCAGAAGGCCAGTTCCGCACTTTACTGCAATGGCTGGGCAATGAGATTGCAGCCGATCCCAGATTTGCCCGCGCAACGGTACGCACGCTCTATGAAGGCATGATTGGCCAGGAGGTGCTCCCCGCACCGTCGGCCGATGCGTCCGACGATGAAAAGCTGGCGTATAACAGTCAGCGCGCCATTCTCAATAGTGTGGCGGATGCCATGGTCGCGGATGGTTGGGATATCAAGGCCGCAGTAAAAGCCCTGATCATGAGCCCTTACTACCGTGCCGCGAGCGTTAATGCGGAAGAGCTGGCGGTGAACGATCATATTGGTGCCAGTCAGTTCATCAGTCCGGAACAGATGCAGACCAAATTGCAGGCGATCTTTGGTTTTGGCTGGGACGAACTGCGCTGGGAAGACAACCGCATTATGTACGGTGGTATGGACTCGGACAGCGTGACGGAGCGGATTCGTGAGCCGGGCGGCCTGATTATCGCGATTCAGAATCGTATGGCGACCGAGATGGCGTGCCGCTCAACGGCGTATGATTTCCTTAATGCGTCCTCGCAACGCCGTCTCTTTCCGCATGTAGAAATTGAGACGCTGCCTTTCGACCTTGAAGGAGTGGCTAACCCCTCAGCCGTTGATCGCATCAAAGAAAACATCCGCTACCTGCATTGGGTTCTTCTGGGTGAAGACATCAGTGCGGGAAGTATTGAAGAACAGGCGACTTACGACCTGTTCCTGGCGGTACTGAATGAAGGTCAGGCCATGCTGGCCAACCGGGAGCAGTATGATCCGCAACCGAGTGACTGGCTTGAATGGGAGTGTCGGGCGCGTTGGCTTCGTCAGGCTGACGGGCGTACAGATGGCGACCTGCCATCAGAAGAACGCATTGAGCAGGATGAGCACTACAGCATCCGTGCCTGGATGGCGGTGCTGACCTATCTCATGTCTGACTACCGTTTCGTGTACGAATAAGGAGGCCGCTATGAAACGTCGTAATTTTCTGCAGATGATGGCGGCCGCGGGCCTGACTGCACAGGCACCTTTGTGGGCACCCAAAGTACAGGCGGCGGCGCCTGATCGTTTTCTGA
The DNA here is from genome assembly GCF_984348125.1 of Thalassolituus sp. Lineage (NCBI taxonomy): Bacteria > Pseudomonadati > Pseudomonadota > Gammaproteobacteria > Oceanospirillales > Oceanospirillaceae > Thalassolituus > Thalassolituus sp. The sequence goes on along the minus strand of NZ_CFHJLR010000029.1, from coordinate 21,314 downwards.
TTGTGGTGAATGCCAGCGGTGGCTGGGACCCGACATCGATATGCGACCCCAAGGGGCTTAATCAAGCCTATCAGGATCGCTCAGACCGCTACGAAGGCTCAACCAATTCGGTTGATCTCGACAGTAATAAAACCTTCGGGAATATTCAGTGGAGCGCCATTCCTGAAGGGGTCTCTAATGATGAACTGGTGCGTCAGCGCATCAATGATCAGTTCGACGATTTTTTCACCACGCATGGCGATAAGCTGACGGTGATTAACGGCATCGATACCGGTACCAACAATCACGATACGGGCAACCGTTTCGTCTGGTCGGGTAACGATGAGACCGGCTACCCCAGCCTGGCCGCGTATTTCGCGGCATCGGTCGCACCGACGCTGCCGATGGCTTATATCAGTAACGGTGGGTATGACTTTACAGACTCACTGGTTGCACGAGCCCGTGCCAGTAGCGCCGGGTTTGTCAGTGAAGTTGCTGACCCGAACAGCTACTACGATGACCGCGGCTTTCACTTCCGTACTGCTAACCGTGGGGTGGATCAGTATTCCCATATTGAGGCAGCACAGCGGGCACGCATACAGCGTCAGCTGGATAGCGAGCCACTGCCATTACGACGTAAACAGCTACAGCAGCTGTTTGGTATCCGTAATACTGACAGCAATCTCGGTGAGCTGACGGTGCGTCTGGATGATCTTCAGGCGAATGTCCTGCGCGATGATCACTGGAATACCAATCGTGCCAACAGTCTTAAGAGCCAGGCCGAGGTGGTCGTTGCCTCAATGGCTGCGGGTCTGACTGCCAGTGCCAACCTGAACTTTGGTGGCTTTGATACGCACGGAAACCACGATGCCAACGCCTACCCGGACCTTGGTGACCTGCTCGAAGGTATTCACTTTATGATGGTGGCATTGCAGTACGCCGGTATTGCCGATCGTACAACGGTTGTTGTCGGTTCTGACTTTGGACGAACGCCCTACTACAACTCAGGTAACGGTAAGGATCATTGGCCAGTGACCAGTATGCTGGTTCTGCGGCCTGAATCGAGCGGCGGCCGGGTGTTTGGTGCATCAACCACCGAATTTTTGTCTCAGCCGGTAAACCTTACGACGGGACAGCCGGATGCCGCAGGCGAGATTCTCACGCCGCAGCATGTTAACCGTGCCATACGAAATCTGATGGGCGTGGGCAGCTCCTCGCTGGCTGACAATTACCCACTTAACGTACCTGACTTCAGGATATTTGGATGAAGCCGCTGTTGTTTACAGGTCTGCTGTCTGTGTTGTTACCTGTTCTTTCAGGCTGCTCTACCGTTGAGCCCTGGGATCGCGGGCGCCTCGCGCACGATGTGATGGCTTGGGATGCCGACCCGCTGAAAGCCTCACTCGATAATCACATTCACCATTCTAAGGAAGGCTCGTCCGGCGGGGGCGCAGCGGCAGGAGGCGGCTGCGGCTGTAACTGATGAAGAAAACTATGAATTCTCTGGCGGCCCTGGCAGCGGCAGCGGCGCCACTTGCAGGACAGGCCGAGCCAGTACCTACAGAGCAGGCAGTAAGTTATCGGTTCAGCCAGTATCAGGAAGCCGATATACCTGAGTCGCGAACCTTTTCTGATGAAACGGCGCGGTACAGTATTGATATTCACCAGCTCGGCTATCGCCGGCCATTAGCTGGTCAATGGTATCTGAACAGCGAGCTGCAGTACGAAACGATGTCAGGCGCATCACCTATGCAGACCTACAAAAACTCGGAAGGCCAGAGTGCTGTGTTGATGAGCGGTGCCAGCATTGATGAGAGTAGGATTGACCTGAAGCTCGCTCCTACCCGCTACTTCGAAGATAGTGTTGATGGCACCCTGGGGGGCTTACTGGCGATCTCGACCGAGAATGACTATGACTCGGTGGCCGTTGGTGCTGAAGGCTCCCTCAATCTGATGAATAAACACACGACTCTGATGGGTTCGCTGACCTTGTCGTATGACGTACTGGCACCGACCGACGAGTTTCTGTCAGAAGCCAGACGCAGAGCCGATGGCCGGGTGAAACGTAGCGTTTCTCTCTACGAGGGCGTCTCTCAGGTGATCAACAAGAATCTGGCTTTACAGATTGGCGCTGGATTCACCCGACTCTCCGGATATCTGTCTGATCCTTATAAGTTGGACGACCATCGCCCGGGTGAGCGCTCTCAGTATCTGATTGATGCGCGGGCGCGTCACTATTTTGCGGTGGGTGGCGGAGCTGCTTTGCATCTTGATTATCGCTTTTATACCGACAGCTGGGGCATTTATTCCAACACGCTGGAAACCCGCTGGGCGCAGGCACTGAACGCTGGGCGATTTAGTTTTAAACTGACCCCTTCGTTACGCTACTACCGGCAAACGCAGGCCAGTTTTTATCGGCTGACGCCCGCTGAAGCCGGTGAATACAGTAGTTCGGATTATCGATTGTCTTCCTACGGCGCATTTAACGTCGGTCTTACAGCGAGTGCGGGTTATGGGCGCTGGCAAATCAGTGGCGACATTCAGCAATACATGTCATCCGAAGATATGATGTTGCTGCAGACGCCTGACGACGAAGCGCCGGCGCTGGTGGACTATTCAATAGTGAGCCTTGGGATTGAGTACAAAACACTCTGACGCCAGAGTGACCTATCTGGCACATGAGTTTCGTGCCATGGCGTCGCCCTGCTGCTTCCATCTCCCGGCCGGCACACCAACTGATGTGATCAACGCCATGGAGGCAGAGGTCCGTCGTATCGAAGCGAAATACAGTCGCTATCGTGATGACAGCGTTCTTTCTGATATTAACCAGCGCGCAGGTCAGAAAGTGGGCCTGGATAACGAAACGCTCTGGTTGATTAACTATGCCTGTGCCTGCTTTGAGCAGAGTGATGGCCTGTTTGATATTTCTTCTGGCGTTCTGCGTCAGGCCTGGGATTTCCGCGCAGGGCAGTTACCTTCAGAGGTCACGCTGGCGCGGTTACTCCCCCGGATCGGACTCAGCCGCGTTGAAATATCAGAGGCGCACCTGACGATGCCGCCTGATATGGAGCTGGATCTGGGCGGTATAGGCAAAGAGTACGCAGTCGATGCCGCAGCCGCGATCGCTCGTCAGGCGGGCATTAACCGCGGTGTGGTCGATCTGGGTGGCGATCTTTGCGTTCTCGGGCCGCATGAAGACGGCAGCCCCTGGCAGTTGGGTGTCCGTAATCCGCGCGACACGGAAAGCGCGATCGCATCTTTGCCCGTATACCAGGGCGGTATGGCCAGCAGCGGCGACTACGAGCGCTTCTTCGAAAAAGACGGCAAGCGCTATTGTCACCTTCTTAATCCTGAAAGTGGGTTTCCGGTGGATTACTGGGCATCTGTGACTGTGGTTGCGCCGTCCTGCCTGCTGGCGGGCACGCTTTCGACGATTGCCATGCTGAAACAGGCATCGGGCGAAGGCTGGCTGCGATCGCAGGCGGTCAACGCTCTGCTTATTCGGCCCGATTTATCATTGCTCAGTCTGACTGACCGTTAACCTGTGATAAACTCGCGGCCTTTTCCTCTTCCAGAATAATCCGGCAATGAGTACATCTGAACAGCAGCTTCGCGCGGGCGCAGAGGCCCTTGGTATCGAGGTCTCTGAGAATGAGTTTACCGCCCTCCTTAACTATCTGGCGCTTCTGCAGAAGTGGAACAAAGCCTACAACCTGACGGCCATCCGCGATGAGTCCGGCATGGTGGCGCTGCATCTGCTCGACAGTCTGGCAGTGCATCCAGCAGTTCAGGAAGCCGACAACATTATTGATGTAGGCACCGGCCCGGGTCTTCCGGGTATCGTTCTGGCGATTATGAACCCGCAGAAGCGGTTTACCCTGCTCGACAGTAACGGCAAAAAGACGCGCTTCCTGTTTCAGGCAAAGACCTCTCTGTCACTCGAAAATGTCACTATCGTCAATGACAGAGTCGAGGCATATCATCCCCCGGAGCCTTTCGATATGATTGTCAGCCGTGCTTTTGCTTCACTCGCTGATATGACCGGCTGGTGTAAGCATCTGCGTGCTGACCATGGTTGTTTTCTGGCCATGAAAGGACAATATCCACAGCAGGAAATAGATGACCTGAAAGGCCAGTTTGAGGTTACTCAGGTCACCGAACTTCGAATACCGGGCGTGGACGGCGAGCGTCATCTGCTGCGCCTGCTACCGGTTGTCTCATAAGGATCAACAGCGTGACTCACATTTTTGCTATTGCTAACCAGAAAGGTGGTGTTGGTAAAACGACGACGGCGGTCAACCTGGCAGCGTCGCTGGCGGCGACTAAGCGCCGGGTGTTGCTGATTGATCTCGATCCGCAGGGCAATGCCACCATGGGTTGTGGTGTGGATAAGTACGAAATCGAACGTTCTATGTACGACGTTCTGGTGTCTAACTGCAGTGCTGGGCAGGCATTAACCTCGGCGCCAGAAGCCAATTTCGATGTGCTCCCTGCAAATGGCGACCTGACGGCGGCAGAAGTCGAGTTGATGGAAGTGACTGGACGAGAGCAGAAGTTGAATAACGCGCTCAAGGCGCTGCTTCCAGAGTACGACTATATCCTGATCGACTGCCCGCCTTCGCTGAATATGCTGACGCTGAATGCGCTGGTCGCCGCGCAGGGCATTCTGATTCCGATGCAGTGTGAGTATTACGCACTGGAAGGACTGAGCGCACTGATGCAGACCATTACCTCGATTCAGTCTGGTCCAAATCCGCAGCTCGAGATCACCGGTCTGATCCGCACCATGTACGATCCGCGCAACAGCCTGACCAAAGATGTATCTGATCAGCTGACAGAACACTTTGGCGATAAGCTCTTTACCTCCGTTATTCCGCGCAATGTGCGCCTTGCGGAAGCGCCGAGTCATGGTCTGCCGGTGTTGATGTACGATAAGGCATCAAAAGGCGCTCTGGCCTATCTGGCTTTGGCGGGTGAACTTAACCGGCGTATGACCGCGAGCAAATAATTACCGCCCTCAGGGCAGATGGAAACGATAGATGGCAACAAAGAAAAAACGTGGCTTAGGCCGTGGTCTCGATGCACTGCTGGCAAGCTCCAACAGTGCGGCAGTTCCTGTCAGTGACACGGTAGAAGTAGACGAGCAGGTCGGCACAGCTGAAAACAGCGAAGCCAGCTCACCAACGGGCAGCTCTGCTGCACAGAGTGAGTTGCGCCACCTTCCGGTCGAGTGGATTCAGCCGGGCCGCTATCAGCCACGCCGTGATATCCAGCCAGAAGCGCTTGAAGAACTGGCCGCCTCTATTAAGGCGCAGGGCCTGATGCAGCCGATTGTTGTGCGCCCGCTGCCTGGGCAGGCTGATCGTTTCGAAATTATCGCCGGTGAACGTCGCTGGCGCGCGAGTCAGCTGGCGCAGCTGGATCGGGTTCCGGCGCTGATCCGTGACGTACCCGATGAAGCAGCCATCGCTATGGCGCTTATTGAGAACATCCAGCGTGAAAACCTCAATCCTATGGAAGAGGCTATGGCGTTGCATCGCCTGCAGCATGAGTTTGAACTGACTCAGATGGAAGTGGCAGAAGCCGTGGGCAAAAACCGCGCGACAGTGGCCAACCTGCTGCGCCTGATGAATCTCAACGACGACGTCAAAGTATTACTTGAACACGGCGATATCGAAATGGGTCACGCCCGAGCGCTGCTTGGCTTGCCCGTTGAGCAACAGAGCAGCGCTGCAGCTGATGTTGTGGCCCGTGCTCTGACCGTTCGCCAGACCGAGGCGCTGGTGCGTAACCTGTTGGATGGCAAAGACCAGAAAGTCGACAGTAAGCAGCCAGTTAACCCCGATATTCAGCGTCTCGAACGTATGTTAGGCGAGCGTCTCGGGGCGAAGGTAGCGATTCAGCACTCGGCGAAAGGCAAAGGCAAGCTGGTGATCAACTATACCAGTCTTGATGAGCTTGACGGTATTCTCGATCACATTCAGTAAGCGGCACCGGCGGTCTTAAATGCCATGCCTTAACTGACACTTCCCTGCAGGCGAGCCTCTGCTTACTAGACTGTTAGTAACAGAGGACTTGCCTATGAAAATTCTGATTTGCAGCGCCCTGCTGCTGTCGGCGACCGCGGTGGCGACACCACGCCCCATGATGATGCTCGATGATTCGTCTCTGAGTAACACCCGGGTCGACTACCTTACGGGTCTGGAACAACAAAGGACGAACGAAGAAACCGGTAAAGAAGAGTCGGAAACCGGCGCAGCGCCGAAGCCTGATGTGCGCAGTGAGCTTCCGGTAGTGACTCCGGGATCTATTCCTACCTCAATACCCTTACCGTCGAAAGGGGTTTCTGTGCAGATCACCCCTCGTTAACTGCGGTTATAGGGGTTGATTTCAGCAGTCAGCCCATCATCTGCGGCCATGTCGGCCCTGTCTTACAAATATCTCATTGATTCGGCCCGCTTGCTGTTGATGCGCGGGGCCGTAGCCCCTATAATCCTCGCGCCCTGAAAATGGGTTGCTCAAACAGAGCGTTGCAAATTCAGCATCAAAGAAGTGGAGCACAGGTTGTCTTCGATACCGCGTCCACCGGTTTACAGGATCATTATTTTACAGCTGGTCCTGACCCTGATAGCTGCAGCTCTGGCCTGGATTCACAGCGATGTGGCCGCCAAATCGGCATTGCTCGGAGGACTGACATGCGCCCTCCCGAATGCCTACTTTATCTGGCGAGCGTTCCGCTACACAGGAGCAAGGGCAGCCACTCAGGTGGTGCAATCGTTTTACCAGGGTGAATCCTGGAAATTTGTGCTCACGGCGTTGTGTTTTGGTGTCATCTTCCAACGCGTTGAGCCTCTGAATGTTCTGGCACTGTTTGCTGGTTTCATAACAGTGCAGCTGGGGCACATTGCTTCAGCAAGAATCGCCAATTTATAAACCTTAAAATCTGAGAGTGTACGATGGCTGGTAACTCCCAAGAGTATATTTCGCACCACCTTACGAACCTGACCTATGGCAAGCTGCCAGCGGGCTATGTTCGTGAAAACGAAGACGGCACAACCACTGAGCTGACTGAAGCAACCTGGACTTTCGCTCACGGCGGCGCTGAAGCGTCTGCAATGGGCTTCAACGCGGTTCACGTTGATTCACTGGGCTGGTCTTTTGGTCTGGGTGCCCTGATCATGTTCCTGTTCTGGCGCATGGCCAAGAAAGCAACCACAGGCGTGCCAAGCGGCTTCCTGAACTTCGTTGAAATGATTGTTGAGTTCATCGACAACACCGTAAAAGAATCTTTCCACGGCCGTAGCGCGCTCGTCGCACCGCTGGCTCTGACCATCTTTACCTGGGTCTTCATGATGAACTTCATGGACCTTATCCCGGTTGACGTTCTGCCTACTCTGGCCATGGCCGTGGGTATCGATTACATGAAGGTCGTACCGTCTACTGACGTTAACGTCACACTGGGTATGGCAATCTTCGTATTCGCTCTGATGATCTTCTACTCGATCAAAATCAAGGGCATTGGCGGCTTCGTTGCTGAGCTGACGCTGCAGCCATTCAGCGCTAAAAATCCTGTCGTTCAGGCCATCTTCATCCCAGTGAACTTCTTCCTGGAGATCGTTGCCCTGATCGCTAAGCCTATCTCTCTGGGTCTGCGTCTGTTCGGAAACATGTACGCCGGCGAGATGATCTTTATTCTTATCGCACTGATGTTCTCTGCGGGTATTGCACTGGGTCTGATGGCTGGTGTTCTGCAGTGGGCGTGGGCGGTATTCCACATTTTGGTGATCACACTGCAAGCGTTCATTTTCATGATGTTGACCATCGTGTATCTGAGCATGGCGCACGAAGATCATTAATTTTTAAACCTTAAATTCACTTAACTAACTTAACTTCTATTTGGAGAAAATTATGGAACAAGGTCTGGTATTCCTGGCTGCGGCTCTGATGATTGGTCTGGGTGCTCTGGGTACAGCTATCGGTTTTGGTCTGCTGGGTGGTCGTCTGCTGGAAGGTACTGCTCGCCAGCCTGAACTGGGTCCAATGCTTCAGGGTAAAATGTTCCTGATCGCTGGTCTGCTTGACGCCGTGCCTATGATCGGCGTTGGTCTGGGCCTGTACCTGATGTTCGCAGCTTAAGGGTTCATTTCTTAACGAACTTCCTTAATCAACGAACATGAGGGCTCTGGCGTGAACTTAAATTTGACTCTGATCGGCCAGATCATCACTTTTGGCGTCTTCGTGTGGTTCTGCATGAAGTTTGTATGGCCTCACCTGCTGACGGCTATGCAAGAACGCGAAAAGAAAATTGCCGATGGTCTGGACGCAGCTAACCGCGCTGCACGTGATCTGGAACTGGCTCAGAAAGAAGCCGCGGACCAGCTGCGTGAAGCAAAAGAGAAAGCTGCTGAAATCATCGAACAGGCGAACAAACGTGCGAACCAGATCGTGGACGAAGCAAAAGATAATGCTCGTTCCGAAGGTGAGCGCATCGTAGCTGCTGCTCAAGCTGAAGTTGAGCAAGAGGCAAACCGCGCTAAAGAAGCTCTGCGTAAGCAGGTGTCTGAACTGGCAGTAGCCGGTGCAGCGAAAATCCTTGGCAAATCAGTAGATGCAACAGCTCACGATGAGCTGCTGGATTCACTGGCCAAAGAGCTCTAAGCGAGGTTTTCCATGGCTGAATTAACAACTCTCGCTCGGCCATACGCAAAGGCAGTGTTTGCTGAAGCAAGTGAGAAGAGTGCACTGGACGCCTGGTCTGATGACCTGGCAACCCTGTCGGCTTTCGCAGCCGACGCCGATCTGGCGAAGGTACTGGTGCATCCTTCCCTGACGTCTGAACAGCAGGCACAGGCACTTATTGACGTATGTGGCGACAAGCTGAACGAAGCAGCCAAAAACCTGGTGGCCGTATTGGCCGAAAACAAGCGTTTGGCATTACTGCCTGAAATCGCTGAACTCTATGAAGAACTGAAGGCAAAACTGCAGAACGCAGTAGATGTTGTCGTCACTTCAGCATACGAGCTGAGCGATGCCCAGGCAGAGAAACTGGCAGCTGCCTTAAAAGCCAAATTGCAATGTGACGTACGGGTAACCAGCGAAGTCGATGAGTCTCTCATCGGTGGCGCCATTATCCGTGCCGGGGACTTGGTTATAGACGGTAGCTTAACTGGCAAACTGTCAAAGTTAGCCGAAGCGATGAAATCCTAGTTTGAGGGACGATTCATGCAGCAACTGAATCCATCTGAGATCAGTGAAGTAATCAAGAAGCGTATTGAAAGCCTTGATGTTACTTCTCAAGCCCAGAACGAGGGCACCGTCGTATCTGTATCCGACGGTATCGTTCGAATCCACGGTCTTGCCGACGCTATGTACGGTGAGATGATTGAATTTGAAGGCGGCGTATTCGGCCTGGCAATGAACCTGGAGCGTGACTCTGTTGGTGCTGTTGTACTGGGTGACTACAAAGGTCTGGCTGAAGGTCAGACTGCGAAGTGTACTGGCCGTATTCTTGAAGTACCTACTGGCAAAGCATTGCTGGGTCGTGTGGTTGACGCACTGGGTAACCCAATCGATGGTAAAGGTCCTATTGAGACTGATACCACCGCTCCTGTTGAGCGCGTTGCACCAGGCGTAATTGCACGTCAGGGTGTTGATCAGCCTCTGCAGACTGGTTACAAAGCTGTTGACTCCATGGTTCCGGTTGGCCGTGGTCAGCGTGAGCTGATCATTGGTGACCGTCAGACTGGTAAAACGGCGATGGCGATCGATGCCATCATCAACCAGAAAGGTACTGGCGTTAAATGTATCTACGTTGCCGTAGGTCAGAAGCAGTCTTCTATCGCTAACGTTGTACGTAAGCTGGAAGAACACGGTGCCCTGGAGCACACCATCATCGTAGCCGCTGGCGCCGCTGATCCTGCAGCAATGCAGTTCCTGGCTCCATACGGTGGTTGTGCGATGGGTGAGTACTTCCTGGACAACGGTGAAGATGCTCTGATCGTATACGATGACCTGACGAAACAAGCTTGGGCTTATCGTCAGATCTCCCTGTTGCTGAAGCGCCCACCGGGCCGTGAAGCATACCCAGGTGACGTTTTCTACCTGCACTCACGTCTGCTTGAGCGCGCATGTCGCGTAAACGCTGACTACGTTAAGCAGGTCAGCGGTGTTGAAGGTAAGACTGGCTCACTGACGGCTCTGCCGATCATTGAGACTCAGGGTGGTGACGTATCTGCGTTCGTACCTACGAACGTGATCTCCATTACCGATGGTCAGATCTTCCTGGAAACCAACCTGTTCAACTCCGGTATCCGTCCGGCGATGAACGCGGGTATCTCTGTATCCCGTGTAGGTGGTGCTGCACAGACCAAGATCATCAAGAAGCTCGGCGGTGGTATCCGTCTGGCACTGGCTCAGTACCGTGAACTGGCGGCATTCGCACAGTTTGCATCTGACCTTGATGAAGCTACCCGTAAGCAGCTGGAGCACGGTAAAGCCGTTACTGAACTGATGAAACAGGGTCAGTACGCTCCAATGTCTACTGCGGACATGGGTCTGTCGATCTTTGCTGCTACTGAAGGCTTCCTTGAAGACGTAGAAGTGACCAAGATTCAGGCATTCGAAGCTGCTCTGCTGAGCTACGCCAACAGCGAATACGCTGAACTGATGGCGAAGATCAACGTGAAGGGCGACTTCAATGACGAGATCGCGGCAGGTCTGAAAGAGTGTATTGAGAAATTCAAGAGCACTCAGACCTGGTAAGTCCGGTGCTGGCGGTTCTATGAATCGCCAGCTGGATTCACTCAGTTAACAAGGTTGCATTATGGCAGTCGGTAAAGAAATTAAAGAGCAGATTTCGAGCGTACAAAGCACGCAGAAAATTACCTCAGCAATGGAAAAAGTTGCTGTGAGTAAGATGCGTCGTGCTCAGCAGCGCATGGAACAGAGCCGTCCATATGCGGATAAAATCCGTGATGTGATCGGTCACCTGGCCAATGCGACTTCTGAATACCGTCATCGTTATCTGCAGGACCGCGACGTCAAGCGTGTTGGCTATATCGTGGTGTCTTCCGACCGTGGCCTGTGTGGTGGCCTGAACAACAACATGTTCAAGCGCCTCGCCCAGCAAGCCGGAGAGTGGAAAGAAAAGGGTGTTGAAGTTGATTACTGTGCAATCGGCTCAAAAGCATCTCTGTTCTTCAACAGCTTCGGTGGCAATGTTGTCGCCTCCCAGTCTCACTTGGGTGACGCTCCAGAGCTGGCCAGCCTGATCGGTGCGGTGAAGGTAATGTTGGAAGCGTTCGATGAAGGTAAGATCGATCGTCTCTACATCATCTACAACCGTTTCGTGAACACCATGACCCAATCGCCTGAAGCGGTGCAGTTATTGCCACTCAAGGCACAAAAGGACGAAGAACTGAAAGGTCACTGGGATTACATCTACGAACCAGACGCCAAAGAGATCCTCGAAGGTCTGCTGGTGCGTTACGTAGAATCTCAGGTCTATCAGGGTGTAGTAGAAAACAATGCCTGTGAACAGGCTGCGCGTATGCTGGCGATGAAAAACGCCACCGATAACGCCGGCAACATGATCACCGAGCTGAACTTGCTGTATAACAAGGCTCGTCAGGCGGCTATTACCCAGGAAATTTCAGAAATCGTCAGCGGTGCCGCGGCAGTATAAGCCGGGCAGCGAACAGGTTTTAAGTTAAGAGGAACCGAAAATGAGCGGACGTATCGTACAGATCATCGGTGCCGTCATCGACGTGGAATACCCACGCGAAGATGTACCTAAGGTCTACGACGCCCTGACCGTAGATGGTACTGAGACCACCCTCGAAGTTCAGCAGCAGCTGGGCGACGGTGTTGTCCGTACTATTGCGATGGGCTCCACTGAAGGTCTTAAGCGTGGCCTTCCAGTAACTAGCACTGGCGCACCTATCCGTGTACCAGTTGGTAATGCAACTCTGGGTCGTATCATGGACGTTCTCGGTCGCCCGATCGATGAATGTGGTGAGATCGGCGAAGAAGAGCGTTACGAAATTCACCGTGATGCTCCATCTTTTGATGAGCAGGCGAACAGCACTGACCTGCTGGAAACCGGCATCAAGGTTATTGACCTCATCTGCCCATTCGCTAAGGGTGGTAAAGTTGGTCTGTTCGGTGGTGCCGGTGTTGGTAAAACCGTAAACATGATGGAGCTGATCAACAACATTGCGAAGGCACACTCCGGTCTGTCTGTATTCGCAGGTGTTGGTGAGCGTACTCGTGAAGGTAACGACTTCTACTACGAGATGGCTGAGTCTGGTGTTGTAAACCTGGACGACAAAGCACAGTCTAAAGTAGCCATGGTATACGGCCAGATGAATGAGCCACCAGGCAACCGTCTGCGTGTAGCACTGACTGGTCTGACCATGGCTGAGAAGTTCCGTGACGAAGGCAAAGACGTACTGCTGTTCGTTGATAACATCTATCGTTACACCCTTGCTGGTACTGAGGTATCTGCACTGTTGGGTCGTATGCCATCTGCGGTAGGTTACCAGCCTACACTGGCAGAAGAGATGGGTGTTCTTCAGGAGCGTATTACTTCTACTAAGACTGGTTCGATCACCTCGATCCAGGCGGTATACGTACCTGCGGATGACTTGACTGACCCGTCTCCAGCGACCACCTTCGCGCACCTTGACTCTACTGTTGTACTGTCACGTGATATCGCGTCTAAAGGTATTTACCCAGCGATCGACCCACTGGATTCCACCTCTCGTCAGCTGGACCCACTGGTTATCGGTAACGAACACTACGACATCGCTCGTGGCGTTCAGGGTGTTCTGCAGCGCTACAAAGAGCTGAAAGACATCATCGCGATTCTGGGTATGGACGAACTGTCCGACGAAGATAAGCAGCTGGTTGCCCGTGCACGTAAGATCGAGCGCTTCCTGTCTCAGCCATTCCATGTGGCAGAGATCTTCACAGGCGCGCCTGGTAAGTACGTGTCTCTGAAAGAAACCATCCGTGGTTTCCAGGGCATTCTGAATGGCGACTACGATAACCTGCCAGAACAAGCGTTCTATATGGTCGGTACTATCGACGAAGCCATCGAGAAAGCCAACAACATGTAATGGGCGGGCAGGCGCTGTACTTGTGCAGCGCTCTGCCTCCTCTGAACAGAGGAATAGAACATGGCAATGACCGTCCACTGCGATATCGTCAGCGCTGAAGAGAAGCTCTTCTCTGGTCTGGTCGAGCGAGTAATCGCGGCTGGTGCTTTGGGTGACCTGGGTATTGAGCCTGGCCACGCAGCCCTGCTGACTCCGCTCAAGCCGGGTCCTGTCCGCATTGTTAAGCAAGGCGGCGAGGAAGAGATTGTCTACGTCTCTGGCGGCTATCTCGAAGTACAGCCAAATTCAGTGTCCATCCTGGCCGACACCGCTGTTCGTGCAAACGACATCGATGAAGCCGCGGCACTGGAGGCGAAGAAACACGCTGAACAGGCGATGGAAAATCAGGGTGCAGACTTTGATTACTCCCGCGCAATGTCTCAGCTTGCTGAAGCGGCAGCACAGCTGCGTACGATTCAGCAGATCCGCGAGAAGCTTGGTAAACACTGAGTTTTATCGGATCACAAAGAACCCGCTCCGGCGGGTTTTTTTATGTCTGCTGAAACGCAGCTGAGCTGCGACCGGCGTACAGTGGTCATCAGATCCGTGAGAAGCTTGGTAAGCACTGAGTTTATCCGACTATAAAAGCCGTAACGGCGGGGCTTTTTGGTGGTCTTTTAGTTTACTACCAATCATTTCTCGACCATTGTCTGTTTCACGCCTGATTGCGCTTGCTCAGAAACTCGCTGAACGCTTCTTCCAGCTTGTCGTATTCATCCTCAAACATGTGCTTATATTTCTTCAGCGTATCCATGTGCCCCTCGCGGGCTTCGGCTTCCAGGGTTTTGCAGATATGTTGCAACCGCGTCGCCGCAACACTGGCCGACGAGCCTTGCAGGAACTTAGCGAGCGACACGACCTCTGCGGTATCAGTCCGCGCCAGCGCGCTCTTCAATTTAGCGACTTTTTCTTCACTGGCCTCATGAAATACATCAATTAATCTTCCTAGTCGCTCTTCCTGATTACTTACCAGCTTCATGACGGTTGGCTTATCCCACACGGGGTATATATCCAGGTCAGTGCTTTTTTCAACCACCAGCTGCTCTACAGGCTGATATTCGGCAGAGGTGACGGCTGACATCCATTGAGTCAGTGCTTTCCGCAGCTCTTCGTTATCAATCGGTTTGGCTAAATAATCGTCCATACCGGAGAGCAGGCATTTCTCACGATCTCCTGCCATAGCACTTGCAGTCATTGCGATGACAGGGATTCTGCAGGCACTATCGCCGGCATATCCCCCGCGAATCTGGCGAGTACACTCATAGCCGTCCATGGAAGGCATCTGACAATCCATAAGGATAAGATCAATCAGGTGGCCGGAGCGACGCAGCATATCGATGGCTTCTACGCCATTTCCGGCGGAAACGACTTCAGCGCCAAGGTGACGCACCATTCCCTCTATTACCGCCAGGTTAATCTGGTTGTCGTCAACCGCGAGAATTCTTCGCCCTGCCAGGGCGGCAGTTTTACCGCTGCTCTCCAGATTGGAACTTTTTTCGTCAGCAGATCCTGTTTTTAATCGGCGAACCGCATACTCCAGTTGCACCGGAGTAATGGGTTTCGATAAACGGAAGGCTCCATGCAAGTCGGGAAGTTCGATCTCTGTGCGCTTTACGTGAGGCACGGTGATGATGACTCCAGCGACGTTTTCATGAGGTACGAAGTTTTCGGCCAGAGTGGCATCAATGATTATGTAGCTACCTTTCCGGATATGCGCATCAGGCCGTGGGTGACGTGAGCTGATTGCTTGAGCACCCCAGCTTTTGAGAAGTTTTACCAGGTTTGCCGCTGAATCATCGGAGCGGTCAATGACATGGAAGTTGAGCCCGGAAAAATCGGGGTTTTGTTTTTCAGCTTCTGAACCTACTGCCAATTTCTGAACAAAAGTGGCTGTGAATTTAGTGCCTGATCCTTTTTCGCTCTGAACATCCAGTCTGCCACCCATTAACTTACAGAGTTTATTGGTAATAGTGAGTCCCAAGCCTGTACCACCAAATTCTCTTGTTACCGCCGCATCCTCCTGAACAAAGGCGTCGAAAATGGTTGGCAGTTTTTCTTTGCTTATACCGACACCGGTATCCTCTACTTCGATGCTCAATGTGGTGCTTTCTGCGTTTGTATTCTGCGTAGTCAGCCGTACAAGAATATGCCCTTTCAGCGTAAACTTGATCGCGTTATTAATCAGGTTGGTGAGTATTTGGCGGATACGGTTTGCATCACCGGAAAGCGAAGGTGACTGTACTTCTGAAACATCGAGAATGATCTCCAGACCTTTTTCTGACGCCGGGACTGACATGGATAGCACCAGATCTGAGATCAAGCGATTGAGGTCGTAGGGGATATTATCAATATCGAGTTTTCCTGCTTCGATCTTTGAAAAATCGAGGACATCATTAACGATCGCTGCCAATAATTGTGAGCTGGTATCTGCAAGATCAAGATACCGCTTTTCCTGAACTCTGAGTTCGCCGCGGCGAATCAACTGAAGCATACCAATAATGCCATTAAGAGGTGTCCGGATTTCATGGCTGACATTAGCAATAAACTGGCTCTTGGCGCGGCTTGCGGACAGTGCCATATTTCGTGCCTGCTCGAGTTCTTCGGTTCTCTGTTCGACGACGGCTTCGAGGTTAGTGTTTAAATCGCGGATTCGTTGTTCTGCTCGTTCCTGTTCGCTGATGTCCCGAATGATTGCAGAAACACCGATGGCCGCTCCCTTGGCCGTTTTGATGGGTGATACGCTGAGTTGGGTGGTCAGAGTGTGCTGATTTTTTGAGACAAGAGGTACGCGTAATGTCTCAGGTTGACCACCTTCAGCAACGCTGGCGATCACTTCTTTGACCCATTCCTGATGCTCGCCAGTGGCAAAGGTCTCGGTAAAGTCACTGTTTTCAATCTGGCGGCTGCTATAACCCAGGATGCTGGTTGCAGCGCTGTTCCAGCTTGTTATGGTTCCGTCCGTGCGCATCCCTATGATGGCATCCGTTGAGTCATCCACAATGGCACGGAAGCGTGCTTCGGTATCACTCAGATTTAAGGTTTTACGTACCTGCCGCTGGTAGAACAGGAACAGCACACTCAGTACGAAAGAAACAACTAAGGCGGCGGCGCTGAACCGCAACGTGTCTGAGATCGTTTGTTGCTGGATAAGCCGCGTTGGGGTCGCTATGGCAACCTTGATAAACCGATCACCATTGGAGCCGGGCATGTTCAGCTGGCGCTGCGTCAGGTAGTAGTGCGCTCCGTCGCTGTTTGCTGATACGAGTGCGGTACCGCGGTGAATAGAGTTTTGCTCTGCGCTGTACAGGTCGCTCCAGAGCGTGGCGTTTGCGAATTCAAAGCTGAAGGCCTCTCCCGATGTGGGTGACACAAGGATATGGCCATCGTGATCGTACAGGTACACTTTGCTTGTATTGGCTGCCAGGTTACTGAGACGAGACAGCAGGAAATAGGCGTCAAAGTTAAGAACCAGTGCGCCGAAAAGATGGCCATCTTGCGCATATATCGGCATGACGAGTCGGTAAACTGATTGATGTGGATAGGAAACGCGCCCGTATTCTTTATTCAGTTCAATATCGGATAGGTAGAAGTCGTTGGCTCGGATATAGGGCAGTATTTCAACGTAATCGCGGCCCCGCTTCTCCTGAAGTTCGGTACTGTTTGCAACCCGGGTGCTGCTGCCGGTGCGCTGCACACGAATAATTTCCGACCAGTTGCCGTCATTGATCAGATAGCGCGCCTGCAACGCGTGAGCGTTATTTTCAATGTAAGCTTGAAAGATGGTTTCCAGACGGGCTTTCCATTGTGCCTGCCGGGTATTGTCGAGCGGATCGATACCGCCGTTGCCTGAGGACCGCACTATGCCATGTATGGGTGGAGTCGCATAAAGGAAGCGTAGCTGGTGATAGTCCCTTTCGAACTGCTTGGCGAGTTCATCGATGATGGCGCTCTGCTGCTCGCCTGAAGCCTGCTGATACTGATCAAACACGCGCTGTTCAGACAAGTAGTATTGGCCGACTGTCACGAGTGTGAGCAAGAGAAGCAGGCCGAGTACCATGGTTTGTGGTCGTATATAGGCAGCTTGCTGCTGTTTGCTCGTGTGCCTCAGAAACATGGGGCTGCCTCTCGTGAACGTTGGCCTGTTCTCAAGGTTTAGTTCAAAGAGGCCAATATTCAACTCGATACTATGTGTGTCTCCTGACAATCAGGACGAGACTCGGCTATCAGAACGGCAGTCTCGTCAGCGCTTATCGGATAGCTTGTTGAGCAGCAGGACAGGCACGAGGCCGATAACGACAATGAGTAAAGATGCGGTGGAGGCCTCGGCGATGCGCTCATCGCTGGCCAGCTTATAGACGCGGGTCGCCAGCGTTTCAAAATCGAACGGGCGCAACAGCAAGGTAGCGGGTAGCTCGCGCATACTGTCGACGAAGACAAGGATGCCCGCTGCCAGTATTGAGCGGCTCATCAATGGCAGGTGGATACTTTTCAATACGCGCCATGGAGTCGCTCCCAGGCTGCGAGCGGCTTGATCGTATATCGGAGGAATAGCTTCCATGCCACTGTTGGTCGAGTTGAACGCCACGGTGAGAAAGCGCACGACATAAGCATATACAACGATGGCAACCGTACCGGTCAGTAGTAGCCCAGTCTGAATATCAAACTGCTCGTCAAAGAAGGTAGCGATGGCGCGATCGAATTGCGATACCGGGGCGAACAAGCCTACTGCCAGCAAGGCACCGGGTAGCGCATAACCCAGTGTTGATAGTTGGATAGAAAGGTTCACGGCTTTGCTGTCAGTCAGACGCTTAGCGTACGTCAGGACAAGCGCGATGATGACAGCGGCCAGTGTCGCTGACAAAGCCACTTGCAGGCTATTGCCGATAAACCCGGTAAAGCCATGTCCTAGCAGTGGATCACCTGTGGTCAGTGCGAAATACGCGAGGGTGCCACCAGGGATCAAGCTGCCCAATACGACAGGCAGAACGCACAGTAATGTCGCGCCTGCTGCTACTAGGCCTGTCAGCTGGGTGCGCTGAAGGTTACCGTCGCGGGCGATGGCTTGAGCCTGAGACGGGCGCCGGTTGTACTTTTCGATCACGATGAGCAGAACAACAAAGCTGAACATGACCGCCGCTAACTTCAGTGCCGCAGCCTTATCCCCCATTGAAAACCAGGTTCGGAATATGCCCGTCGAGAAGGTGGGTACGGCGAAGTAATCAACCGTGCCGTAATCCGCCAGCGTTTCCATCAAGACCAATGCTAGGCCACCCACTAAGGCGGGTCGGGCTGCTGGTAAGGCGATGCGCCAGAATGCATAAAACGGACTGGCCCCCAAGGTGCGCGCTGCATCATAAAGTGTCGCCGAGCGTTGGATAAAGGCCACACGAACCAGTAGGTACACATAGGGGTACAGCACCAGACTGATAATGAAGGCCGCACCACTCAACGAGCGTATTTCAGGAAAGTAATACTCACCAGCATACAAGCCAGTCAGGCTTCTGATCAGGGTCTGCACCGGGCCACTGTAATCCAGCAGATCGGTATAAACATAGGCGACGATATAAGCAGGGGCGGCGAGTGGCAGCATTAACGCCCAGGTCAGAATTCGACGTCCGGGGAACTCGGTTGCAGCGGTGAGCCACGCCGTTCCCACGCCAATTACAGTGGTATAGAGCGCGACCTGAACCATCAGGAGCAGAGTGTTACCTACGTATCCGGGCAGAACGCTACTGCTGATATGTGACCATGTTGATGTCGTTGGAGCGAACAGGGAGGTCAGAATGACAATAACGGGAACAAGCGTAAAAACAGAAATAAGAAAACTGCTGATTAGCCAACGCCATTGCGTCTGTTGGTTTTGCATGCCGGCTCTAATATTACGCGTGAGGTTGGTGTAGTATAAAGAACCATTCGCATATGTGACACCTGTTATTCGAGCCCGCCTGTATGCCGTTAGTTTTTTCTCAGATAAGCCACAGTTACGGTGCTACTCCCGTACTTCACGAGCTGGATTTTGCCGTCGAGCCTGGTCAGATTACTTGTTTATTGGGGCCATCGGGCGGTGGCAAAAGCACCCTGCTCCGCCTTGCCGCTGGGTTGGAGAAAGTTCAGCGTGGTGAGATCCACGTGGATAATGAAGTGCTGGCGAATGATGGTCTGCACCCGCCCCCGGAAGCTCGCCCGGTGGGGCTGATGTTTCAGGAGAATGCACTGTTTCCGAATATGACAGTGGCAGAAAACATTGCCTTCGGTATTCGGGATCTGAGCCGACGCGAGCAGCAGGAAAAAGTGAAAGAGCTTCTCGAGCTGGTTGGCTTGGACGAATATGGACAGCGCTATCCGCATCAATTGTCTGGTGGACAGCAACAGCGAATTGCACTGGTGCGTTCATTGGCACCGGAACCAAAAATTCTGCTGATGGACGAACCCTACGCGAGTATCGACATCACGCTGCGCCGGACATTACGGGAAGCGGCTCGCCGTACTATCAAAGAAAAAGGTACGACGGCCATTCTGGTTACTCATGATCCTGACGAAGCAATGGAAATGGCAGACAGCATTGCCGTGCTCGATCAGGGTGTGATTGCGCAGGTCGGGACTCCGCAAGAAGTGTTTGAGTCACCCGCGACCGTGGCCGTGGCGACACTGTTCGGCGGGTCTCAACGACTGGCTATTACTGCAGCAGATGAACATGGGTTTGATACTGCGTTCGGCAGAATTCAGGCAGAGGCTGAGCGATTGAGTAGCTATCGCGACGCACACACCCTTGTGGTCAGGCCAAAAGGATTAAGTTTGAAAAAAAATGAAAAGTCGGACGTCGTTATTTCCGGTCTCAGATATATTGGCCACGATTGGCTGGCTTTTCTTACTAACAACAATACGCCATCTGCAACTGAGCCATTGAGAGTACTGATCGATGATGTGAGTCAGTATCAGCTGGGGGATCGCGTGGATTTGATCGCGAACCAGACCGGCGTCTTTCTATTTAAATAAATCTGGAGAACGTATGATTTCTTTTAGCAGAAAACTGCTAGCCAGCACGATGGCTGTAGCACTGAGCCTACCTGTGTTTGCTGCTGACGTGGTGAATATTTACAGCGCGCGTCACTACGACACAGACATCGCTTTGTATGAAAACTTCGAAAAGCGCACAGGCGTGAAGGTCAATCTGATCGAAGCACCAAGTGATACTCTGATTGAACGAATCGTTAACGAAGGCAAATACTCTCCAGCCGATATTCTGGTAACGGTCGATGCGGGGCGCCTATTTCGCGCGGAGCAGCGTGGCATTTTCAGTCCGGTAGAATCAGACGTGCTGGATGCTCGTATTCCCGCTCACCTCCGTCATCCGGATGGCTTGTGGTACGGCTTGTCGAAGCGTGCGCGAATTATTATTTACAACAAAGAGCGCGGTCTGCCTGAAGGCCTGAATTCCTATGAAGATATGGCTGACCCAAAGTTCAGCAAGCAGATCTGCGTTCGTTCATCATCTAACATTTACAATATTTCATTGCTGGCATCATTGGTTGAACACGATGGTGAAGAAGCCGCAGAGGCGTGGGCACAAGGGGTGATGGATAACCTGCTGAAGAAACCACAAGGCAATGACGTTTCTAATATTCGTGCAGTGGCGTCGGGTGAGTGTCGGATCAGTATCGTAAATACCTATTATGTTGCGCGTTTGCAGGCTGAAGGCGATGAAAGCGTGAAAGCGGTGGGTGTATTGTTCCCGAATCAGGAAGAAGGCGGATACGGAGCACACGTTAACATCGGTGGTGCGGGTGTATTAAAGCATGCACCTAACCGTGCTAATGCAATTGCATTTCTAGAGTACCTGACGGAGCCTGAGGCACAGAAGTATTTTGTCGAAGCAAACCACGAATATTCTGTGGTTGAGGGCGCGGAAACAGACTCCGTACTTGAGGCGATGGGAGACTTCAAAGAAGACACCATTAATGCAAGCGCCTTGGGCGAGCATCAGGTGACGGCAGTTAAAATCTTTGACCGCGTGGGTTGGAACTGACCACCGGCACAGGAAAACTGATCGCAAGATCAGCCAGTCAAAGGGCGCTCAATGAGCGCCCTTTTTCGTTGTGACTGTTATTGCTGTCTTTGCTTTATTGGGTATACGGATTTAATGGTTGATGGGGCACCTTCACCCCATCAATCTGATAC
>NZ_CFHJLR010000028.1:0-36914 GCF_984348125.1 Thalassolituus sp. | reverse complement strand
GATGGTAGTGTGGGGTCTCCCCATGTGAGAGTAGGTCATCGTCAAGCTCTTATTCAAAGCCCCAGCAGGGTAACCTGCTGGGGTTTTTTCTTGCCTGAAAGAAAGCGAAAAATGTAGGAGGGGATCTTATCCCCGAAAATCTCTGCGACCCAGACGCCATCGGGAAGACGCTTCCCTCCTACAGCGTCGCGCAAGCGCGATGCGGCGCTTCGACAGAAAAATGTAGGAGGGGATCTTATCCCTGAAAATCTCTGCGACCCACACGCCATCGGGAAGACGCTTCCCTCCTACAGCGTCGCGCAAGCGCGATGCGGCGCTTCGACAGAAAAATGTAGGAGGGGATCTTATCCCTGAAAATCTCTGCGACCCACACGCCATCGGGAAGACGCTTCCCTCCTACAGCGTCGCGCAAGCGCGATGCGGTGCTTCGACAGAAATATGTAGGAGGGGGATTCTATCCCCGACAACCGCTACCACCTTCACGCTGTCGCAAGGCACTTCCTTCCTGCAGAATCGCCTATGTTTCGTGTTTATTACGTGTGTCTATTTGAAAGTCAGTGTAACAATATTTAAGTTGTTGATATTTATTGATAATTATAAAAATGTCCCTTTTGAAATAAGTCTCATCGTGTCATTATGGCTCGTAATGATGCAGGCTATTTACCGATCCTTGATTGGAAATTACCTGATAGGAGAACTAGATTTAAATTAATCTACAGTTGTTCAATAAATACAAAAATAGGTGAAGTATGCGTTTACAGGATGTAGGTCCAGTTTTCGTGATGTCAGGCTTGATACTTAGTGCATCTGTTTGTGCGCTTGAGCCTATGACTGATCGTGACCTCTCTGATGTATCAGGGCAGGCATTTATCACCATTGATACGAGTTCATACAATCAGGGTTCAGGAAACTGGTCTGGTGACTACGAGTTCACCAAGGTTAACCTTGGGATGGAACTCGAGACCGTATTCAACATTGATGAGCTCAGGGTCAGCCGCTTTGATCGTGATGCTTATGTGGATGGCACAGTCCCTGTGACCGATGATGATCGGAATATCGTTACCAATCCGGATGGCAGCATCCAGGTATACGATTCCGACATTATCATTAATAACTTTGCCTTGGGTCGTGTCGATAACTACGATGACGCTGCGAACGCAGAGTATGTGCCGTTTATGGCAAAGAACCCCTACATCGAACTTGCATATAAAATCGAGAATGATGAAAAACGAATCTCTGGACTTCGTGTAGGGTTCGAGAAGGCTCAAGGTGATCTCTCGGGCGATCTTGTCTCTCTGACAGGTAAGATCGAAGGCGAGATTCGCGGTGACGCTGCGGTCGTTTATAACCAGAATTGTCCTGGGGCTGGCTTTATCAACTGTACTGCACTTGCTTTAGCACAGGGTACCGAGATTTATACTCAGGTCGATCTTCTTGATGCTGCAACAGGCGACGGTGCAGATAGCCTGAATGTTGCGTACGTGAAGCGTGCTTCATGGTTTGGTGTGCCGAATGGCCGTAACTTCGATTCTGACGAGGGTGGTTTGATTCCTACTCTGGTTCCCTTGCTCACCCGTGCAGATGATTGTGAGGTGACTGGTACGCCTGGTTGTTTCCGTACAAGCATCTACCAGTCAATTTACATTGGTGATAAGGACGCTTCTTTTGAAGATGGTTCTGCCAGTGGTGTATTTATCTCAATGCAGACTGAGTCAGTGCCATGGGAAGACCTGTCAGGCGTCCCTGGAACTGATCGTGTTCTTACTGATCAGGGTGCTTATTTAAACATCGCGCGTTACCAATCCGGTAATGAGACTAAGTATCCTCTGTACCTGACGCTGGAAGAAGCGACTAATGGTACTCCAAGGGTGGCGACCTGTGTTGGCCGTATTAAGGGGTGTTAATGAGATGAAAAAATTATTAACACTATCCGCTGCCGCCATTATCGCTCATTCAGCGAATGCGGAGTTACAGGCGCTTGACGATGTAGAAATGTCTTCTCAGAGTGGGGCGGGCTTAGGCTTTGCACTCCAGGATTTTGTCTTCAGTACGGACGATGCCTCTCTCGCAGTCACGGGCATCGAGGACGGAACTGGTAATGAGGTCGGCATCAAGTGGGATCAGTTCTACATCATGGGAGAGGGCAGCCAGAACGGTGCTGTTAAAAAGCCTGTTGATATTGGTAGCTATCTTCACCCCTGGGTCGTGCGAAGTGTTCGTGGTAGTTCTGATTGGGATGGTGATCCGGCTGACTTCTATACCGGCGATGCACCTGCAATCGGCGATGACGTCGCAGCGTTGCAGATACTGACGGATGTTTATACTTCGGCCGCTCAGAATACGCGACAGTATGTGATGGATTGTATTTTTGCGAGTGCAGGTGATTGCGGACAGCGGGCTGCTATCAGACGCAGTGGAGCAGACATAGGGTCCCGCTTCACGCTCGATTTTGCCGATGGTACTAACCACGTCTGGAATATCGACATGCGGGGTGTATATCTCGACGGGTCTGGTTTTACTTTATGGTCTCGCCCAGATGATTCGGGTCAGTCAGAACTACTGGGACAATTGAACCTGTCTTTGTTGGCCGAGGAATTTCAGATTGATACATGCGGAGATGCATGTACCGGTACGGGATCTTTGTTACAGATTGACCAGCTTTATTTGGGCTTGAATCTGGGGTTTGGCGATATCCAGCCTCTGAAGTTCAGCGCTACTTCTGACGGTAATTTCGTACTTGAACTAAGTAAGCCCGATCCATCTTCCCGTGGTGTTGATTCAACGGATAGCGATGCCATGCTGGCTTTCTTCAATGAGTATTACGCTAACGCGCCGAAGAGCGATATTTATATTGGTGAAATTACCGTAGGTAATCGTACTGCTGGAGAGACTGTCGTAAACGGTTTCCGTGCTCAGTATCTCAAAGCGACCAGTATCGATCTCTGATCGATACTGGCGTCTCTCTTTTTTCGGATCTTCTTTTTCAGATCTGGCTCGTCGGGTCTGGTTCCTCAGATCTGATCCGCATCCGTCACTATGGTCACAGGGTAAACCTGAGACTTTTTAAGTTGCGGGTTCAGAGGTAGCATTTTTTCTCCAAGTTTATCGAGCGTTGATGCCCGGTTATCAGGAGAAGGGTGGGTACTCAGGAACTCCGGGCCACCGCCACCTCCTGCTTCAGCCATTTTTTTCCACAAGCTTACCGCTGCGTCGGGGTTATATCCCGCGCGGGTCGCTAACTCGATACCGATTTCGTCAGCTTCCGATTCAGCAGTGCGGCTATTCGGCAACTCCAGAGCAACTTTCGCTGCCATGGCGGTTCCTGTCAGCACATAGCCATTGTTGTCAGTGACCACGGCGGTTGCTGCCAGCGCGCCATTCATGAGTACTGCGCGGGACATACGCTCAGCCGTGTGATTGGCCAGGGCATGAGAAATTTCATGACCCATTATCTGTGCGATTTCATCGTCGTTCAGATTTAACTGGGTAACGATGCCGGTGTAGATCGCCATACGTCCGCCAGCCATGCACCAGGCATTCAGGGTATCAGGGTCGTCAATGATCGCGACGCTCCAGTCCCAGCTTTTGGTGTCGGGATCAAGTTTTATCGCTTCAGTGACAAGTCGCCCGGTGATTGTCTCAATGCGTTTTACCCATGCAGGGTCCGTAACCAGCTGATCATTCTGATCGAGTTCACCGACGGTGCTCGCGTAGGCTTTCTGAGACTCAACAATTGCCGAATCCGGCGAGACGATCATAAGTTGATTGCGGCCGGTCAAAGTGGTTGCACAACCTGCTATGGCTGCGCTGATCAACGTCAGGCTGATCACTTTCTTCATATCCGTATTCCTGAAGTAAGGTATGTATCGTTAGTCTAAGGTGTTGCTGAGTGAGTGTGTAGTGCTAATGCCGACAGCGCAGTCCTGCGCTTTAAGGTCTGGTATACTCGCGTTTTTTCTCCAGCGGGATTTCAGCGTGTTTGCCGGAACAGAATTACACCCAAGGCTAATTGCCGGGCTTGAAAAACAGTCCATTACAGAAGCAACAGACGTGCAGCTTGAGGTTATCCCTGAAGTATTACGCGGGAGTGACGTTCAGGTATGTGCAGAGACTGGCAGTGGTAAGACCTTTGCCTACTTGTTGCCGATCATGCAGAAGTTACTGACGGTCGATGCACCAGACAGCGCCACGCGTGCTCTTGTGATCG
This sequence comes from Thalassolituus sp., assembly GCF_984348125.1. Taxonomy (NCBI): domain Bacteria; kingdom Pseudomonadati; phylum Pseudomonadota; class Gammaproteobacteria; order Oceanospirillales; family Oceanospirillaceae; genus Thalassolituus; species Thalassolituus sp. Next base: position 32,707 of record NZ_CFHJLR010000028.1, on the reverse strand, counting down.
TTCCTACCCGCGAGCTCGCCCGACAAGTGTTCAAGGACGCTAAGCGCCTGACCGACATGAATCACCTTGAGGCCGGAGTGTTAACCGGTGGAGAAGAGTTCAAGTATCAGGCTGCAGTGCTGCGTAAGAACCCGGAAATCCTTATTGCAACACCGGGGCGGCTTGTAGATCACCTGAAGCGCGAAACGGCAGAGCTGGGAGATATCGAGTTCTTAGTTCTCGACGAAGCGGACCGAATGCTGGATATGGGCTTCTCTGAAGATATGGAGCATATCGTTGGCAAGTGTGGCTCTGAGCGTCAGACGCTGATGTTGTCCGCAACCTTGCGCCATGAAGGTGTAGGGCGTGCTGCACGTTCGTGGCTTAAGGATCCGGTAGAGATCACTACGCAAGGTATCCAGGAGCGTCATGACGATATTACTCAGCAGCGCATTCTTGCTGATGACAATGCCCATAAAGATCGCCTGTTAACCTGGCTCCTTGCCAATGAAACCTATGATAAGGCGATTGTATTCGTTAATAAGCGCACGGAAGCTGAACGGCTTAGCGAGTTTCTCCGCCGCCATAGAGAAGGTATTGCCGTACTCCACGGTGATATGACGCAGGATGAGCGCAATTATGTCATGCAGAATGTTCGTGAAGGTCGACGGAATATACTCGTAGCGACCGATGTGGCAGCACGGGGGCTTGATGTTGACGGGCTGGATCTGGTGATCAATTACGATCTTGCCCGCAAGGGTGATGAGTATATCCATCGTATTGGTCGAACCGGGCGAGCAGGCCGCAGCGGTCTTGCGATCAGTTTGATTGCTCCGAATGAATGGAACCTGAAAGCGGCCATTGAGCGCTACATTCAGCAGGAGATGGATTCGCGTACGATCAAAGAGCTTAAGGCGAAATATACTGGGCCTAAGAAGGTTAAGGCCTCGGGCAAGGCTGCTGGTATTAAGAAGAAAAAACCACGTGGCCCAGCTGCGAAAAAAGCGGCTGCGAAGAAAGCTGCCGAGAAAAAAGGCCCGTCTCCGAAGAAGAAAAACGGGCCCCGGCCTTCACGTCCAGCAGGTAACCTGATGGACAGTGAAGGTTTTGCGCCTATTAAGAGAAAGAAGTAAATCAGAGAAAGTAGGATGCCTGAAAACAGGCTGGCATCTTTCCCTCAGCGGCCAAACTGGCCGCTGTTGTAATCCTTGATGGCCTGCTCAATCTCTTCATGCGTATTCATCACAAAGGGACCATAGTGTGCGACGGGCTCAAGGATTGGGTCACCTGTCAGTACCAGAAAGTTCGCATCACTTTCGGCTTTAAAAACGAGCTCTTCCCCTTGGGTGCTGTAAATCAGTAACGGCTTCTCTGGCAGTGACTGACCTGTTGCCAGCTGCCCCTTATAGACGTAAACGATGGCACGTTTGCCCGAAGTGACCGGGAGTGTCAGTATCTCACCTTGAGTAAGAGAGACGTCCAGATAGCTGGCGTTAGCGGCCAGCTTGTCCAGAGGCCCTTCCACCTGCTGACCTTCGATCTGCCAATCACCTGCAAGAACTCTGACTTCGCCACCCGTATTAAGAGCAACCACTGGGATCTCTGATTGCGGAACATCCCGGTAATCCGGTGCACTCATTTTGTCTTTTGCTGGCAGGTTGATCCAGAGCTGAAAACCATGGAGGCCACCCTGATCGAGTTCAGGCATTTCACTATGGATAATACCTCTCCCAGCAGACATCCACTGAGCGCCACCACTGCGTATTTCGCCCCGGTTGCCCATATGATCTTTGTGGATCAGAGCGCCTTTGCGCAAATAGGTCAGCGTTTCCATACCGCGATGAGGATGGGGTGGGAAGCCTCCCATGTAATCCGCCTCGTCATCGGATACCAGTTCGTCGAGCATCAGAAAAGGATCGGCATCGCGTTGATTGAAGAGGGCAAGGCGTCTGATTTTTACCCCATCACCGTCTGAGCTTGGGTAACTACGAATGATATTTTCGAGAGAGCGTTGTGTCATAAGTACCTCCGGTTAACGATTACTTTATCGCGCTTGCCGGAGGATAACGAGGGGATAAATTGGTATTGGTTGTTTCGCTGAGGTTTCTAATTGTCTTATTAAACTGCGGATTGTTCTTCGACCTGCTCATCCAGCCCGTCTTCCAGAGCTTTGCAGAGCTCTTCGCAGGAGGCCGGATCTGAATACGGCTCACCGTTCGCGTCGACGATGAAGAAGATATCGGATACCTGCTCACCTTCCGTCAGAATTTTAGCCCCCTGGAGCTGAGCGCCGAAATCCATAAGGATACTGCCGACGCGTGCCAGCAGACCCGGGCGGTCAGCGGCAGTGACCTCGAGCACGGTTCTGCGCATCAGAGGGTCGTTGCTGATGGTCACCTGGGTAGGTACATCGAATTGTTTCAGAACGCGTGAGGTCCGGCGACGTATGATGGTGTCGAATTCTTCAGGCTCATCGAGTGCGTCGCATAGGGTATTGCGGATGACGCGGATGCGCTCCGGGTCAGTAATCGCTTCGTTATTTTCGTCCAGAACAATATAGGTATCGACCGCGTTATTCTCTGACTCAGAAGTCATGATACGAGCGTCCTGAATGTTCAGGTTGAGCTGGTCCAGGGTTGCCGTCGTTACCGCGAACAGATTGGGCTGATCTTTCATAAAGAGGAATATCTGTGTGGCACCCTCGAACTGACGGTCGGAGGTCTGTCGTACAGAAACCAGCGGCTTAGCGCTGTTGCCGTGCGCATCTATTTCGCGGGTTTGCCAGACGATATTGTCGACGCCTTCGCGTAAAAAGTAGTCCTCCCCCGGCTGTCCCCAGATCTCTCTGGCGCGGGCTTCCGGCAGGCCGTAATCCTGAAGTTGTGCAATGGCTTCCTGTTGGATCTCTTCAATCACATCATCTTTGTGGAGGCGATTTTCCAGACCACGGCGCAGCGCTGCCTGGGTGTTTCTGTAAAGCTCGCGCATCTGTTCGGCGCGCCACGGCGTCCACAGCTCAGGATTGGTCGAGTGAGTATCTGCCACAGAAATCAGGAACAACATATCTAGGTGGTATTGATCACCTACCTCCACAGCAAACTGATGAATATCATCAGGATTGCTCAGGTCGAGGCGTTGGGATGCGTTCGACATTAATAAGTGGTTACTGACCAGCCAGGTCACCATATGTGTATCGGCTGGTTTGAGTCCGTGCTGACTACAGAAGGCTTCGGCAACCTCTCCACCATTGGCAGCATGATCACCTTCGCGGCTCTTACCCACGTCGTGAAGCAGCGCGGCCAGGTAGAGCACTTCTTTTTTATGAACCTTGTGGATCAGGCGCGATGCGATCGGAAAGCGCTCGCGAACATCGCCATAGCGGAAGTGCCTCAACAGCCGGATCATGCGGAACGTATGCTCGTCGACTGTGTATTTGTGCAGCAGGTCGTATTCCATCATGCCGATTACCCGACCGAACGATGGAATATAACGACCAAGAATACCGTAGCGCATCATGCGGGACAGCTCACGTACAACACGAGACCTGCTGCGCATCAGAGTCATGAAGATGGCGTTGTGTTCTGGGTTCTGCCGGTACTCTTCATCGATCAGGTTGCGATTGTCGCGAAGGGCGCGGATCGTCGCGGAATGTATGCCTTTAGATTCTGAGATCTGTGCCAGCATAGGGAAGACCCTGAGTAGCCAGGCGGGTTCTTTTTCGAACAGATCTGGTGTGGTCAGTTGCAGATAGCCATTGCACAGCACGAAGTGCTCATTCACAGGTGTGATGGTGTCGTCGTCACACTGCATATAGTCTTCGGTAAAGTGCATCATCAGCATATCGCTCAGCTCCATGGTGGAGAGCTGGTGGCGATAGAACTGCGACATAAAACGCTCGACACCGAGTTGTCGGCCTGTGTCTTTGTACCCCAGAACTTCTGCAACCTGAGTCTGTAGGTCAAAAAGAAGCCGGTCTTCCTCGCGACCTGCCAACATATGCAGGGCGTATCGTACTTCCCAGAGAAAGCTGACGCTGCTGGCCAATCTTTTATGTTCGAACTCAGTCAGGAAGCCGTTATCTTCCAGTGCCTGCAAGGTGCCTTTACCAAAGTGTCGGATGGCCACCCAGGTGATGGTCTGAATATCCCGCAGAGCGCCGGGGGAGTTCTTAACATTGGGCTCAAGGTTGTAATCGGCGCTGTTGTGCTTGTCGTGGCGGGTATTGAGCTCTTCTGACTTAGCTTCGAAGAAGACCGCCGCAGGCCACTGAGCTTCTGGGGTGATTCGTGCGCGAAGTTCGGAATACAGTGTTTCATCACCGATCAGGGGTCTGCTTTCCAGCAGGTTGGTGATGATAGTCAGGTCGCCTTCGGCTTCGGTGACACACTCATCCAGAGTACGGACACTGTGGCCGATATCGAGTTTGATATCCCAAAGCAGGGTAATGAAGTCCTGCAGGTCACTGGCGTGGCGGTTGATGCTGTCTTCGTCACGAGCAAGCAGGAGCAGGTCGATGTCGGAGTGAGGATGCAGTTCCGCACGGCCATAACCGCCCACTGCGATCAGGGTGATGTCCTGCGTCGCTATATTGCGGAAACGCCAGAGCGCGCGTAAAACCCGGTCGATAAGAGTGGCACGATGCCGTACCAGCAGGTCGGCATCGAGAGTTTCCCGGAAATAATGGTGAGCTTCATTCTGAATGCGGGTTAGAAGAGGCTTGATGACGGGGAGAGGTAGGGATTTCTCCTTGAGTTCTTCCAGTAGGGCATCTTCATCTACCTGAGGTAGTACCGGCATGTCAGATAGATCGGTCACTTCCAGAACTGCTCTTCTTCTTTGCGTTTCGTTAAGACTTCGACACCGTCAGCAGTCACCAGCAGAGTGTGTTCCCACTGAGCTGAAGCCTTGCGGTCTTTGGTTACCACGGTCCAGCCATCTTTAAGTAACTTGTTGTGTCGGGAGCCGAGGTTGATCATTGGCTCGATGGTAAAAATCATACCTTCCTGAATGGCCATACCAGTGCCCGGCTTGCCATAGTGAAGGATCTGAGGATCTTCGTGGAAGACCTTACCGATACCATGACCACAGTATTCCCGGACAACGGAATAGTGGTTGGATTCAGCGTAGGTCTGAATTGCATGGCCGATATCACCGAGCTGAACGCCGGGCTTGACCATATCAATCGCGAGATACAGCGACTCCTGAGTGACACGGATAAGGCGATCCAGTGCGGGTTGGACATCACCAACCATAAACATCTTGCTGGTGTCACCGTGGTAACCGTCTTTGATAACGGTGATGTCGATATTAACGATATCGCCTTTCTTCAGAATCTTCTCATCGCTGGGAATGCCGTGGCAGATCACCTGATTCACTGAGGTGCATATCGACTTCGGAAAACCGTTGTAATTGAGAGGGGCAGGGATAGCTTTCTGCTCGTTGACTATATAGTCGTGGCATATGCGGTCGAGCTCACCTGTAGACACACCCGGCTTTACGTAGTCGCCGATCATCTCCAGAACTTCTGCAGCCAGACGCCCGGCTACCCGCATTTTGGCGATGTCTTCCGCCGTATTGATCGTTACACCCATCAGAGGAGTTCTTCCGTTTCATTGAATAGCAATGATTGTATTGTACTTCTTGTGTGGCTGGGGTTGAACCGTTGAATAAGATGTCAGTAAAAGGATCGTGTAACTGCTGGCATATAGGCGCGCAAAATGGTATAAAGCGCCCGCGCTCAGCGCCGTGCTGCTACAAGGTAGTTGCACGTGAATACTTAAACGACACACACGGACTGAAACTGATGTGCCGGGGTGCCTGTTTCGACAGGTCGGGGCTCAGGGTTCGTGGAGGCATAACCCCTACATATAAGGTAGTAAAACAATGGCACAAGTTAGCATGCGTGACCTGCTGAAAGCAGGCGTACACTTCGGTCACCAGACTCGTTACTGGAACCCAAAAATGGGTCAGTACATCTTCGGCGCCCGTAACAAAATTCATATCATCAACCTCGAGCAGACTGTTCCAGCACTTAACGACGCGCTGAAACTGATCGAAGGTATGGCTGCGAAAAACAACAAGGTTCTGTTTGTTGGTACTAAGCGCGCAGCAGGTAAGATCATCAAAGAGCAGGCAGAACGCGCGAACATGCCGTTTGTTGCTCACCGTTGGTTGGGCGGTATGCTGACCAACTACAAAACTATCCGTCAGTCTATCAAGCGTCTGCGTGACCTCGAAGCACAGCAGAAAGACGGTACTTTTGAACAGTTGACCAAAAAAGAAGCTCTGATGCGTTCACGTGAGATGGACAAGCTCGAGCGTTCTATCGGTGGTATTAAAGAGATGGGCGGTCTGCCAGACGCTATGTTCGTTATCGACGTAGATCACGAGCGTATCGCTGTTCAGGAAGCCAACAAGCTGGGCATTCCAGTGATCGGTATCGTTGATACTAACTCTAACCCAGATGGCATCGACTACGTTATCCCAGGTAACGACGATGCAATCCGCGCTATCCAGATCTACGTTTCTGCAGCTGCAGACGCGATCCTGGAAGGCAAGCAAGGCGGCGCATCTGCTGATGAGTTTGTTGAAGTTGCTGAAGAAGCGCCAGCGGCTGAGTAATCAGAGCTGAATACGAAAAAAGGGGCTTAGCCCCTTTTTTTAAATCTTTATCGTCAATTTATAGATTTAAGAGGATATTCCACATGGCAACTGTATCTGCTGCCCAGGTAAAAGAGCTGCGTGAACGTACTGGCCTAGGCATGATGGAGTGCAAAAAAGCACTGACTGCTGCTGGCGGTGACATCGACCAGGCAATCGAAGATCTGCGCAAGAACTCAGGCCTCAAGGCTGCTAAGAAAGCTGACCGTACCGCTGCTGAAGGTAAGCTGCGTGTTGTAGTTGGTGAAGGCAATGCTGTTATTGTTGAAATCAACTCTGAAACTGACTTCGCTGCTGGCGACGCTAACTTCGCTGCGTTCGCAGACAAAGTCGTAGCTAAGCTGGCTGAGACTAAAGAAGTGGACGTTGCTGCACTGATGGCTGGTGAACTGGAAGACGCTCGTGAAGCTCTGGTTCAGAAAATCGGTGAGAACATCACTGTACGTCGTCCAGCAATCGTAGAAGCTGACACTGTTGGTGCATACGTTCACTCAAACGGCAAAATTGCCTGTATCGTTGCTCTGAATGGCGGTAACGAAGAGCTGGCGAAAGACATCGCTATGCACGTTACAGCATCTAACCCACGTGTTGTACGTGGCGAAGATATGCCTGCTGACGTTCTCGAGAAAGAAAAAGAGATCATCAAAGCACAGCCTGACATGGCTGGTAAGCCAGATGAGATCGTTGAGAAGATGATGGGCGGTCGTATCAAGAAGTTCCTGAAGGAAAACAGCCTGCTAGAACAGCCTTTTGTTAAGAACCCAGACCTGACTGTTGGTCAGCTGGCGAAAGAAGGCGGTGCAGAAGTCATCAGCTTCCTGCGTATGGAAGTAGGTGAAGGTATCGAAGTCGAAGAGACTGACTTCGCTGCTGAGGTTGCTGCACAGCTGAAAGGTTGATAACAGCACCGGTGGGGCTCACATTCTGAAAACCACCATTAATATGCCGGGCTTGCCCGGCATATTTGTATATGTCTGAAGCAAATATACGTAGAATACGCCAAACATTTTCAGGAGAAGGTTCATGGCCGAGCAAAAAAGCGCGAAATATAAGCGAATTCTGCTGAAACTCAGCGGTGAGGCCCTGATGGGCGAGCTGGATTTCGGTATTGATCCTAAAGTACTCGATCGTATGGCGCTGGAAATTGCTCAGCTTCGTGGTCTGGGAGTTCAGGTAGGTCTTGTGATTGGTGGTGGCAACCTGTTCCGTGGTAAGGCACTCAGCGAGGCTGGTCTGGATCGTGTCGCTGGTGACCATATGGGTATGCTGGCCACTGTGATGAACGCTCTGGCGATGCGTGATGCCCTCGAACGCTCTAATATGCCGACCCGTGTTATGTCGGCGATTCCGATGAGTGGTGTCGTTGATCACTACGATCGCCGTAGTGCGATCCGTGCCCTGAATCAGGGCGATGTTGTTATCTTCTCTGCCGGTACCGGTAATCCTTTCTTTACGACCGATTCTGCTGCGTGTCTGCGTGGTATCGAAATCAATGCAGATCTGGTTCTGAAAGCGACGAATGTCGATGGCGTGTATACTGCCGATCCGAAGAAGGACCCGACTGCAGAGAAGTACGACCTGCTGACGTACAGCGAAGTCCTTGAAAAACAACTGGGTGTGATGGACCTGACTGCAATCGTTCTGGCGCAGGATCATGACATGCCACTGCGTGTGTACAATATGAATGATACGGGAGTACTGGGTCGCCTGATGACTGGTGGCGATCATGGAACCCTGATTGTAAGTGGAGAAAAAGCATGATTAATGAAATCCAGAAAGACGCTGAAGATCGTATGAGCAAGAGCGTTGCAGCTCTGGTAGAGGCATTTAAGAAAGTTCGTACTGGTCGTGCTAATCCAGCGATTCTTGATAGCGTGATGATCGATTATTACGGTACACCCACACCGATCAATCAGGTTGCAAACGTTATTGTTGAAGACGGTCGTAGTCTTGCGATCAACCCTTGGGAAAAGAACCTGGTACCACAGATTGAGAAAGCCATTCTGAAATCTGATCTGGGTCTGAACCCGGCAACTAACGGCGATACTATCCGTCTGCCAATGCCTGCGCTGACAGAAGAAACCCGTAAAGACTACATCAAACAGGCTCGTGCTGAAGCTGAAAAAGGTCGGGTCTCTGTGCGTAATATCCGCCGTGATGCAAACGGCAGTGTGAAAGACCTTCTTAAAGAGAAAGAAATTACTGAAGACGAGTCACGCGGCGCAGAAGATGCTATCCAGAAACTGACGGATAAGTTCATCGGCCAGGTAGACGACCTGCTTGCAGAGAAAGAAAAAGACCTGATGAAGGTCTGATCGGACATGTCCACAAGTATTGATGACTCCAGTGCAGCACAGGGAAGTGTGCCGCGCCATGTTGCCATAATCATGGACGGCAATAACCGCTGGGCGAAAAAGCGGTTTATACCGGGTGTGGCAGGGCATAAAGCGGGTGTGGATGCGGTCAGAGCAGTCGTTGAGACATCTGCGAAAGCAGGGGTTGAGGTGCTCACTCTGTTCGCATTCAGCAGTGAGAACTGGCGCCGCCCTGAGCAGGAGGTCAGTGCACTTATGCAGCTGTTTATTGCAGCCCTGCAACGGGAAGTAAAAAAGCTTCACAAGAATAATATCCGCCTGAAAATCATGGGCGACCTCTCCGCTTTTTCTGAAAAAATCCAGGGCCTGGTGGCCGAATCTGAAGCAATGACTCAGTCTAACGATGGTATGACGCTGGTGGTAGCGGCGAACTATGGCGGGCAGTGGGACATCGCTCAGGCGGCGCGTCGTATGGCCGAGGAAGTAAAAGCAGGTCGGATGCAGCCCGAAGATATCACTGAGCACAGTTTGCACCAATACACCTGGCTAAGCGAGTTCCCAGCGCCGGATCTGATGATCCGTACCGGTGGAGAGCAGCGTATCAGCAACTTTATGTTGTGGCAGACGGCTTATGCTGAGTTCTATTTTTCAGACGTACTCTGGCCTGATTTCAAAGAAGAAGAATATAAAAAAGCATTAGACGCCTTTGCCAGCCGGACGCGGCGCTTCGGGCGGACTGATGATCAGTTAAAGGAAGCCAAGAACGGTGACTAAGCAGCGCGTTATAACGGCATTGATACTCGCTCCGGTAATGATTGTGGGTATCTTCTTCCTGCCGCTCAAGCCTTTCGCATTTTTCATCGCAGCGATCTGCAGTATCGGTGCATGGGAGTGGGCGAATATCGCGGGCTACAAAAAAAACTGGAGCCGTATTCTCTACGCCTTCTTCGTATTTGTCTGCCTCTACATCAGTGCCCGATTTCTCCGCATCAACCCAGAGTGGAAAATCTGGTTTCTTGCTGCCGGCACCTTATGGTGGACGGTCGCTTTTGCTCTGGTGAAGCGTTACCCGGGTGGTACCGACATCTGGAATGCTCGTGTGATCAGAGCCTTCCTCGGTTTGTGTGTACTTATCCCTATGTGGGTAGGCTTTATGCACCTGAAAGAAGAGCCACACAGCTCTCTGCTGATCATCTATGTCATGCTGGTGGTCTGGGGGGCTGATACAGGAGCCTACTTTGCAGGTCGTAAGTGGGGCAACAGCAAGCTGGCGCCACACGTGAGCCCCGGGAAGTCATGGGCTGGTTTCTGGGGCGGCTTTGCCACAACCATCTTCCTGGCTGCAGTAACCTGTGTCGGTCTGGATCTGTGGCTGCAACCTCTGACGACAGAAGATGTTGTGAAGATTTTTGTCATTACTGCTGCGACCACTGTGATCTCTGTGTTGGGAGATCTGGTTGAAAGTATGATGAAGCGACATCGTGGTATCAAAGACAGCTCATCGCTGCTACCGGGACACGGTGGTGTGATGGATCGGATTGATAGCATGGCGGCGGCTGTGCCCGTATTTGCGTTTATGATGATGTTGCTCAATTGGGGCCTCGCTGTATGACGCAGTGGATTACCGTGCTGGGTTCTACGGGCTCTATCGGTTGCAGTACCTTAGATGTGGTACGTCGTCACCCTGAAAAATATCGTGTGTACGCTCTGACTGCGGCGACGCGTGTGGCAGAGATGGCCGGACAGATTGCTGAGTTTTCACCGCGTTATGCGGTGATGGCGGATGCCAGTGCGGCAGCTCAGTTGCGTGAACAGTTGCCAGAGGACTGTGTCACCGAAGTCCTGAATGGCGAGGATGCACTGGTTCAGGTTGCTTCTGATGAGTGTGTTGATCAGGTCATGGCAGCGATTGTTGGTGCTGCCGGGCTTTTGCCTACTCTTGCTGCTGCGAATGCGGGCAAGAGGGTTCTTCTGGCAAACAAAGAAAGTCTGGTCATGGCTGGCCCCTTATTACTGGAGGCAGTGAAGAAGGGCGGTGCCGAGCTGCTTCCGATCGACAGTGAACACAACGCTATTTTCCAGTCTATGCCGGCTGACTATGCAGGTCGTCTGGATGCGAGCGGGATTCGTAAGATACTGCTGACGGCATCCGGCGGGCCTTTCCGCGGACGTCAGTCTTCTGAACTGAACGATGTGACGCCTTCTCAGGCTGTTGCTCACCCGAACTGGTCGATGGGTGCCAAAATATCCGTCGACTCTGCCACCCTGATGAACAAAGGCCTCGAGCTGATTGAAGCCTGCTTCCTGTTTAATTGTGACGCTGACGATGTTGAAGTCGTCGTTCACCCAGAAAGCGTTATTCACTCGATGGTTCAGTATTGCGATGGTTCAGTGTTGGCGCAGTTAGGTCAGCCTGATATGCGTACACCCATTGCGTATGGCATGGCCTGGCCGGAGCGTATTGAGGCCGGCGTCGAGTCACTGAATCTATTTGATATCGCGCGACTCAACTTTGAAGCGCCGGACGAAGAGAATTTTCCTTGTCTGGCTCTCGCCAGGATTGCTTTTGCGCAGGGCGGCACTATGCCTGCGGTACTGAATGCGGCGAATGAAGTCGCTGTAGCGGCTTTCCTGCGCGAAGACATCCGCTTTACGACGATTCCTGCGTTGATTAAAAAGGTGATGGATCAGCACTCTGTAGTGAGCGCCGATTCGCTGGATGCTGTGCTGTCGGCTGACAGCTGGGCGCGAGCAACCGCTGAAAGTTTTCTTCAGGAGGAGAGCCTTTGACGCTGTTATATTTCATCATAGCGATCAGCATTCTGGTGGTTATTCATGAATATGGTCACTTCTGGGTTGCTCGCCGTGCCGGAGTTCAGGTACTCAGATTCTCTGTTGGCTTTGGTAAACCTCTGTTCTCTGTGAAGGATCGCCACGGCACCGAGTACTCTCTGGCGCCTATTCCATTGGGCGGCTACGTCAAAATGCTGGATAGCCGGGAAGCTCCGGTTGCTGAGCATTTACGTGATCAGGAATTTAACAGTAAGTCGCCATGGGCGCGGATTGCGATTGCGTCGGCGGGACCTATTGCCAACTTCCTCTTCGCAATACTTGTCTATACCTTACTTTTCTGGGGTGGCTCAAAACAGTTTATCCCGGTAGCGTCTGAGATTGCAGAAGGTTCACCCGCAGCTATTGCAGGTGTCCTGCCTGGTGATGAGTTGAGTGCTATTGATGGCGAGAGCACGCAGTCCTGGCAAGATGTCAGCTGGGAATTGTTGTCCTTTCTCGGCGAGACGCGCACTGTCAGCCTGGAGGTCATCCGCGATGGAAGACCGGTTGAGCTGAGCTTGCCTCTGAACCGCTGGTTGAGTGAAGAGGAGGGGCCAGACCCTCTGAGCAAATTGGGTATTACACCGCGGATGCCAGAGATCCCGCTGGAGATTTCCCAGGTAATGGAAGACTCGGCAGCAGAGGACGCGGGACTTCAGGCCGGTGATACTTTGCTTGCTGCGAATGGCGAGCCGATTGTCAACTGGCAGGACTGGGTGACTCTGATTCGTAATTCAGCGAGTACCTCGGTAAGGGTTGAAGTGGATCGCGCCGGTGAGATCATCGAAGTAGAAGCCTGGCCGCAGAGCATTACTCTAGAGAGTGGTGAGGTTATCGGGCGTATTGGTGTGATGCCGGTTGCACCGGTTGCACCAGATGACTGGGTGAGAGAAGTTCACCCTGGCCCTGTGAAGGCATTTGTGATGGGTGTCGACAAAACCTGGAGCCTGATCGTACTGACGCTGGACTCCTTGTGGAAAATGCTGATGGGCGATGTCTCCGTAAAGAACTTGAGCGGCCCCATCACCATTGCTAAAGTAGCCGGCGATTCTGCGTCGGGCGGCCTCATTGTTTTTGTTAACTTTCTGGCGCTGCTGAGTGTGTCGCTGGGCGTACTTAACCTGTTACCTGTGCCCATGCTCGACGGTGGTCACATTTTGTTTTATACGGCTGAGCTGATTCGTGGTAAACCACTGCCAGAGTCTGTTCAGATCGCTGCGGTAAAAGTAGGCATGATGTTGTTGCTTATGCTGATGATTGTCGCTTTCTACAATGATATAAGCCGCCTCTGAGGAGGCGGCGACTGGGTTTTTATTTACATGCGTTTTCTGCTGTCGGTTATATCCCTCTGGCTCTTGTCTGCCTCACTCCATGCTGCCTCCTTCACTGTTGAAGATATTCGCCTTGAAGGGCTTCAGCGGGTCTCGGCGGGTACCGTGTTCTCGGCGTTCCCGATTGCAACCGGTGATACTGTGGACGACGCACGTATCGCTGAGGCGACGCGTGCACTGTTCCGCGAAGGTTTCTTTGAAGATATCGAGCTGTACCGCGACGGTAATGTGCTCGTTGTACGTATGGTCGAGCTGCCGACCATTACCTCGATCGAAATTGAAGGTAACAAAGCGATTCAGACAGAAGCACTGATGGATGGTCTGAAGCAGAGTGGGCTGGCCGAAGGCCTTGTCTTCAAACGCTCAACCCTTGAACGAATTTCACTGGAGCTGGAGCGACAGTACGTTGCTCAGGGCCGTTACGACGCCGGTATTGTCACTGACGTAGAACCTCTGCCGCGCAACCGGGTAGCACTGAAAATTAATGTCGACGAAGGCAACGTTGCGACGATTGAGCACATCAATATTGTCGGTAACGAAATTTTCCCGGATGAGGAGCTGCTGGGTCCGCTGGCTTTGCAGAGCACGAACTTCTGGTCATGGTACTCCAGTGACAATAAATACAGCCGTGAGAAGCTGGCCGGTGATCTCGAAACACTGCGCTCCTACTATCTCGATCGTGGTTATATTCGCTTCAATATCGAATCAACTCAGGTGTCGGTCTCTCCCGATAAACGTGGTGTCTACATCACCGTCAGTGTGTCGGAAGGTGAGCTCTACAATATCCGCGATGTAAAACTCGCAGGTGATCTGGTCGTTGACGAAGACGAGCTGACTCGCCTGTACATGGTGAAAGAAGGCGATGTGTTCTCACGCCGACGGGTTACGTTCACCAGTGACCTGATGACTAAGCGTCTCGGCAACGACGGCTACACCTTCGCTAAAGTGAACGGTATTCCAAAAATCGATGACGAAGAGCGTCTGGTCGACATGACCTTCTACGTTGAGCCTGGTAAGCGTACCTACGTGCGTAGCGTGCAGTTCTCAGGTAACGACGGAACCCGTGATGAAGTGCTGCGTCGTGAGATGATTCAGATGGAAGGCGGCTGGGCATCTACCGAGAAAATTGAAGCCGGTAAAAATCGCCTGAATCAGCTGGGCTTCTTCAAAACAGTTAACGTGGAAACTCCAGCGGTTCCGGGCACCGATGACCTGATCGATGTTAACTATACGGTCGAAGAGCAGCTGAGCGGCAGTCTGAACTTTAACATCGGTTATGCTGCTGGCTCAGGCATGATCCTGGGTGCCAGCGTCAGTCAGAATAACTTTATGGGCAGTGGTAACCGTATGTCTCTCGGTGTGCAGAAGACGGACACGGTTGAGTCTTATAACTTCTCCTACCTTAACCCTTATTACACTGTCGATGGCGTCAGCCGTGGCTTTAACTTCTTCTATCGTGAAACCGACTTCGGAAGCCTCAGTACGGTAAGTGATTATCAGACTAACACCTACGGCGGTAACGTGACCTTTGGTTATCCGATTTCACGCCGCCAGCGCTTGTCGTTCTCGGTCGGTTATGCGAATACCGAAATGTTTGAAGGGGTGACGGTTCCTGCTGAAATTACTGACTTTATCGACTCAGAAGGTGATGTGTTCGATGAATACACACTTGGCCTCAGCTGGCGTTACAGCTCCCTCAACCGCGGTCTGTTCCCGACCGATGGTATGGAGCATGAGGTAAAAGCCGATATATCTGTGCCGGGCAGTGACCTGACGTATTACAAGACCAGCTATACGTCGAACTACTACTTCCCGCTGGCAACCGAGTGGAGCTTGCGTCTGAGAACTGACCTGGGATATGGCGATGGCTTCGGTGACCTCGAGCGTCTGCCGTTCTTCAAAAACTTCCGTTCCGGTGGTATTGGTGCTGTGCGTGGCTATCAGATCAACAGCCTCGGACCAAAAGGTTTGCCTGAGTACGTACCCGTCAGCCTGGCTGAGACCGATGCAGCAGGCAATGTTGTTTATGAAACAGACGAGTTAGGCCGACCACTGACCAGCGACAGTGCGCCTCAGGTTATCTATATCAAAGACGCCGATGGCGGAGCAACTGCGATTTCTAACAGCGCTGGTTACGTGCCATCATACGAGACAGACAGCTCTGGCGCTGTGGTGACAGCACCTTTCTTCCGTGAAACAGAGCGTGCCTTAGGCGGTAACATGCTGGTGGAAGGTAGTCTGGAACTGATTTTCCCAACCCCGTTCATTGAAGACCGCAGCTCTGTTCGCAGTGTTGTCTTCCTGGATGCGGGTAATACCTTCAGCAGCGAATGTTATGTGCCGTCTGATGTTGATCTGCCAAGCTTTGATTCACACCCATTCTGTGATGAGGGCCTGCAGTTTGAAGAGCTTCGTTACAGCACAGGTGTTGGCCTGACGTGGGTAACTGCCATCGGTCCTCTGACATTTACTTACTCATTCCCACTGAACGAACAGCGCGGGGATAGAACAGAAGGCTTTGAATTTACACTGGGTCAGGTATTCTGACGACAATCATTATAAAAGGAGAACAGAATGCGCTGGATAATGGCACTCATTGCAGCAGCAACCATCAATGTAGCGGTCGCAGCCGAGGCAACGAAAGTTGCTGTTGTCGACATGGAGCGGGCGTTGTTCCTGTCTGACGCGACACAAGAAGCGTTGAAAGAATTCGAGAAAGCGAACAAGGCAGACATCGATAAACTCAAAGGCCTTCAGGAAAGCCTGACGGAGCTGCAGAAGAAAATCGAAAAAGAAAAAGACTTCATGAGCGACGAAGAAGCTCGTGCAATCAAAAATGAATTTGAAACCAAGGGGCAGGAATACCAGTTCTACGGCAACAAGCTGCAGAAGCTGGAGCAGAAGTGGCGCCAGGAGCTTTTCCAGAAGCAGCTTCCAAGCCTGGAAAAAACCCTGAAAGAACTGATCGACAAAGAGGGCTACGACGTTGTTCTGAACGCTCAAGCAGCGATCTACAAGTCTCCAAAAGCAGATATCACTAAGCTGCTGCTGGAACGTCTCAACGCCGAGAAATAATAACGGACGATCCTCCCGTGCAGATCAGTCTATCTGAATTGGCTGCTCACCTCGGAGCTGAGCTTCGTGGTGACAGCAATCAGCAAATCACCGGAGTTGCGACCTTAAAGGAAGCATCCTCCGGTGAAATTGCTTTTCTGGCTAACGAAAGTTATCGCAAGCAGCTGGCAGAGTCAGAGGCGAGTGCGGTCATTGTTCGTGAAGCCGATGCTGAATCCGTCTCAGGCAGTGCTCTTGTCTGCGATAACCCCTACCTCGCATTTGCCCTTGCTACTCAATTGTTCGACAACCGTCCGCGCACATCCAGTGGTGTTCACTCGAGTGCAGTGGTTGCCGGGTCGGCAAGGATCGGAGACGGCTGCCGTATTGCGGCTAATGTCGTAATTGGCGACGGCGCGATTATCGGCGACGATTGTGAAATCGGAGCGGGCACGGTGATTGGTGATCATTGTGTGTTAGGTAGCGGTTGCCATCTGAATGCCAACGTCACCCTCTATCATGACGTAACCCTCGGCGAGAGAGTCAGAATTCACTCAGGCACAGTGATTGGTGCGGATGGTTTTGGCTTTGCGCCTGACAAAGGCCGTTGGGTCAAAATCATGCAGCTTGGCGGTGTTCGCATTGGTAACGATGTTGAAATCGGAGCCAACAGCTGCGTCGACCGTGGCGCTCTGGGCGATACGATCATTGGTGATAATGTCATCCTCGATAACCATGTCCAGATTGCACATAACGTTGAGCTGGGCGCTGGCACGGCAATGGCCGCTCAGGCTGGCGTTGCAGGAAGCACAAAGCTTGGTAAACACTGCACCCTGGCGGGTAACGCAGGTGTCGCGGGTCATCTTGAGCTGTGTGACGGGGTGTTTGTCGCTCCGAAAACCGTGATCAGTAAATCGATTAATACTCCGGGTGGCTATGCTACCGGGACTGCGCAGATGCCGATTAATGACTGGCGCAAAGCGGCAACCCGCTTCCGTCAGTTGGACAGCATGGCTCGGCGCATTAAAGACTTAGAAAAACAACTGAAGGACTAATGCATGTCCGGTGCAACCATTGAACAGATTCAGCGGGTGATGCCTCACCGGTATCCCTTCCTGCTGCTGGACAGAATTTTGTCCTGCACAACTGACTCGGAAGAAAACTCCCATATTGAGGCACTCAAAAACGTCTCAATCAATGAAAACTTCTTTAACGGGCATTTCCCTGGTCATCCAGTGATGCCGGGCGTGTTGACCCTTGAGGCTCTTGCTCAGGCTGCGGGCTATCTTGGGATGATGATGATCGGCGATGCCCGTGATCCAAATACTATTTTTTACTTTGCTGGTTCAGATAACGTGCGCTTTAAGCGACCTGTGATGCCTGGAGATCAGCTGGTTCTGAAAGCGGCATTTGTCAGCCGCCGCCGGGGTATCTGGAAGTTTGACTGCCATGCCGAGGTGGATGGTGAGGTTGTCTGTTGCGCCCACATTATTTGTGCTGAACATACTCTGGAGGTGGCATGATTGACCCAAGAGCTGTGATCGATCCTGCTGCGAAAATTGCTGAGGGTGTGGAAATCGGTCCTTTTTCTATTGTTGGTCCGGACGTCGAGATCGGTGAAGGAACCGTTGTTGGTCCTCACGTCGTTATCAAAGGCCCGACTAAGATTGGTAAGAACAACCGCATCTTTCAGTTCTCGACGATCGGTGAAGAATGTCAGGATAAAAAGTATGCCGGCGAGCCGACCACTCTGGTGATTGGTGATAACAACGTGATCCGCGAAGCCTGTACCTTCCATCGCGGAACCGTTCAGGACAAAGGCACCACCATTGTTGGTAGCGACAACCTCTTTATGGTGAATGTTCACGTAGCTCATGATGCTGTGATTGGTAGTCATTGTATTCTGGCCAACGACACCAACGTAGCGGGTCATGTCCATGTCGGTGACTGGGCGATTCTTGGTGGCTCAACTCAGGTTCACCAGTTCTGCATGATTGGCGCCCATGCCATGTGCGGCGCAGGGACTGTCGTTCTGAAGGACATCCCAGCGTTTGTTATGGCGCAGGGGTATCCGGCGCAACCTCATGGCATTAACAGTGAAGGCCTGAAGCGTCGCGGCTTCGAAAAAGACAGCATCATGCGTATCCGTGCAGCCTATAAGACGATCTATCGTCAGAACCTGACTCTGGCAGAAGCTAAAGAAGCGCTTGCGCCTGTGGCAGCAGAGGATGCTGGCGTAGCCATGCTGCTCGAAAGTATCGAAGCTGCCAGTCGAGGGATTATCCGCTGATATGCGAATCGCGTTGGTGGCCGGAGAGACTTCCGGAGATATGCTGGGCGCCGGTCTTATCCGCTCGTTGAAGGAAAAATACCCAGAAGCGACGTTTGAAGGCATCGGTGGCCCAATGATGCAAAGCGAAGGTATGGTCAGCTTTGTGCCGATGGAGCGTCTCTCTGTGATGGGCCTGGTTGAAGTGCTCGGTCGCCTGTTCGAGTTGATTAACGTACGTAAGAAGCTCGTCCGGGATTGGATTGCGAATCCACCTGATGTATTCATCGGCATCGACGCGCCTGATTTTAACCTGGGGCTCGAACAGCAGCTTCGCGCTGCAGGGATTAAAACCGTTCATTACGTCAGTCCTTCCGTCTGGGCCTGGCGCCAGAAGCGTGTTCTCAAGATTGAAAAAGCCGTCGACCTGATGTTGACACTTTTTCCTTTCGAGGCGCGATTTTATGAGAACCACAAAGTACCGGTACGTTTTGTTGGCCACCATCTGGCAGACAAAATTCCATTCGAGACGCCCAAAACACCCGCCAGAGAAAATCTCGGCCTGGAACTGAATAAGAAAACCGTCTGCCTGATGCCAGGTAGTCGGGGCAGTGAAGTCTCGCGTTTGGGTAAGCTGTTTCTGGATACGGCAAGCCTGATGCTGAAAAAAGATCCGGACCTCAGGTTTATTATTCCTGTACCGGGCGTTGAGCGTCGTGATCAGGTCGAGCAGCTAGTGAATGAATACCCGGAAGTCTTGCCGGTGAAAATTATTCTGGGGCAGTCGCAAACCTGTATGGCGGCCGCCGACGTGATCCTTCTGGCCTCCGGAACGGCGACCCTGGAAGCAATGTTGATGAAGCGGCCGATGGTGGTCAGCTATCGTCTGGCACCTCTGACTTACTGGATTCTCAAGCGAATGGTGACACAGGAGTTTATCTCTCTACCCAACTTGCTTGCGGGCCGGGAAGTTGTTCCTGAATTGCTCCAGCACGATGCACAGCCAGAAAAACTCGCGGCGGCCTTGGCAGAGCGCCTTGAAGATAACGACACTGTGCATCAGCTACAGGAAACCTTTCAGTTTATTCATCGTCAGCTGCAACGAAATGCGGATGAAGAAGCGGCCGAGGCCATCAGCCAGCTGTTGAAAGCCAGATGACTGATATCAGCAAGCCAGAAGTGTCTGACTCAGAGATAACTGAGCCAGAAAGAATCGAACCAGAAATAACCGAAGAAGAAGCCGCTCTGATTCGCGAGGGGCTGATCTATTGTGGCGTGGATGAGGCGGGCGCTGGTCCTTTGTGCGGAGATGTGGTGGCGGCCGCTGTGATTCTCGATCCCGATAAGCCGATCCCTGAACTCACAGACTCGAAAAAGCTGACTGAGAAAAAGCGTGAGCGGCTGTTCGACGAAATTCGTGAAAAAGCGGTCGACTTCTGTATTGCGAGTGCATCGGTCGAGGAGATTGATAGCATCAACATCCTCAATGCCCGGATGCTGGCCATGACACGCGCGTTAAAAGGGTTGCGAGTCCCATGCGATCACGCTTTGATTGACGGTAACAAGCTGCCTGATTCAGACATGCCTGCTACCGCTCTGATCAAAGGCGATGCCAGAGTGGCTGCAATCTCAGCAGCTTCTGTGCTGGCCAAAGTTCAACGTGATCGTGACATGCTCGATATGGAAGAACAGTACCCGGGCTACGGCTTCGCGAAACACAAAGGCTACGGCACCAAAGCCCATCTTGAAGCTCTTGATGCCTTAGGCCCGTGTCCTATTCATCGTCGTACTTATGCACCCGTAAAACGTCTTCTGAAAGACTAACCTTCAGATTCTGAGGGTTTATGTAAACCACCTGCCAGTTTCGTGCAAAGTCCTCCCCGGTTCTAATCTGGAGATAACAACCAATTTCTGAGGGCTGATCTGAATGCTGCGTTATTTGGATTCCTGCATCGCCACACCGCGGCCGGTCAACACTGAAAAACTACTGAAGGCCCGCGTTCTGGCAGGATTGGCGATCTGTGCTATTTTCGCCATGCTGGTGATTCTCGTATCGCAGGCGGTTCTCGGCGGTTACAGCCCGTCTGTTGCTGGTGGGAATCCTGGTGTATTTCACTTATGGCGCCAGAGAGTGTGGATGTTATGGCGGCGTCAAATAAGGCGATGACTGCAGTATCTGATCAGGTGGCGGAAACAGGACTTCATATCGAACACAGGAATCCATGCGGCAGGTCAGTGAGCTGGCGGCGCATGGGCGGGAGAGCTCAAATAAATCTAACGAGGCGGTCGGTGTGCTACTGAATACCTCGAATGAGATTAACGCTTACCTGTCAGGCTTGTCAGAATCGAGTGAAAGTCAGAACGCCCTGAACGAATCAGTCACAGAGCGATACGACTCAATCCGCTCAGCCATAGAGAAGGCCTTTTCTTCCACTTCGGAAGTGGCCGAAACAATTCAGAGACTCGAGAACGAAGGGGCTCAGGACTGGCCCTTGAGGCCGTAAGTCGTATTTCTAAGCCATTCCGCCAGGTCTTCATCTGAGAACTGCGTCACCTGTTCAGGTGCAATAGGCTCCCCAATCACCATCCGGATGGTTTTATTCTGCTTCTTAAGAAACTCAGCAGGAATCCGCAACGTACGGATCAGCGGATGTACCTTGCCGAGCAGGTGAAAGCTCAGGCTGTTCTGGCTATCAAAATAGATGGGGATGACCGGAACATCCGCGCGCTTAATAAGCCGCATACTGGAGAGTGACCAGCTTTTGTCTTTGATACCCGACTGACCTTTGTACCAGGTGGATACTTCTCCAGCCGGGAATAATCCAAGGCCCAGCCCTTTGCTCAACTGATCTAATGACTTCTGTGTACCACCCATGGCTTTCGGGCCGCTGTTCTCGAAAGGATTGACGGTGATGAACAGGTCAGAAAAGGGCTCAAAGTAGGCCAGCAGGAAGTTCGCAATGACCCGGTACTCGGGGCGTATACGGCCGATAATCAAAAGCAGAATGATGCCGTCCAGGAATCCGAAGGGATGATTCGACACCGTAATAAAAGGGCCGCTTTTGGGAATAACCTGAGCTAATCGTTCGACATCGTAATCTAACTGGATGTTCTGATCTTTCAGTGCGTCTTCAATAAGATCAATGCCATGCTGGCGATCAACACGGTCATAGATTTTCGTCAGCTGAGGAATTTTTAATAATCTGAGTACAATGTCAGCCTGCCATTCAGCGAGGCCTGACGCCTTTATCAATCCTTCCCGATCAATCAGGGGCATATCAGCAGTCCAGTCAGTCACGAAACGCTGGCATAATAACAGCCGCAAACAGCAGGGCAATAGCAGGAATAAGAATGTCGACGACCACAGATGTCATCATTATTGGTGCCGGAGCAGCAGGTTTATTCTGTGCTGCACGCACCGCCGCCGAAGGGCGCACGGTCACAGTACTGGACCACGCCAACAAGGCGGGTAAGAAAATTCTGATGTCGGGTGGGGGGCGTTGCAACTTCACTAACTACTACATCGAACCCGCCTGTTATCTCAGCCAGAATCCACATTTCTGTAAGTCAGCACTCTCCCGGTATACACAGTGGGACTTTATCGATCTGGTCAGTCAGTACGGTATTCCGTTCCATGAGAAGAAAGACGGGCAGTTGTTTTGTGATAACAAATCCTCGGACATTCTTGAAATGTTGCTTGAAGAGTGCCGTCGGGCAGGGGCTGAAGTACAGCTGAATACCTCGGTAGAGGAAGTCAGTAAGCGTGATATAGGCTTCACCCTGAAAACCTCGGCCGGTGATTATTCGTGTCGTTCGCTGGTGGTTGCAACAGGGGGGCCGTCGATACCGACTCTGGGGGCCACGGGCTTTGGTTATGATCTTGCCCGTCAATTCGGACATCAGGTGTTTGCGCCGCGCGCCGCACTGGTGCCATTTACCATTACAGATCAGTTGAGCACTTTGTGTAAGGCGCTCTCAGGTACCGCCTTACCAGCGTCTGTAACCTGTGGTGATCAGGTGTTTAATGACGACTTACTCTTTACCCACCGGGGCTTGAGTGGCCCGGCGATCCTGCAGATTTCTTCATACTGGACTCAGGGAGACACGGTTGAAATCAACCTTCTGCCGGGGATCGACCTGACTGAAGCCTTCAAAGAGGCCCAGCAACAGAAAGGTAAAACCCACCTCAAGACCTGGCTGGCGAGTCTGACAACACAGAAGTTTGCCGAACAATGGCTTGCCCATCACCAGTTTGAAGACCGCTTTCTCGCTGAAACGGGTAAGAAGACCATCAAGGCGCTGGCTGAGTCCCTGCATCAGTGGCGTGTCAGACCGGCGGGCACTGAGGGTTACCGGACCGCAGAAGTTGCGATTGGTGGCGTCGACACGACCGAGCTTTCGTCGCAGACGATGGAGTCCCGTAAGGTGCCGGGCTTGTTCTTTATCGGTGAGGTTGTTGACGTAACCGGTCACCTTGGTGGTTTTAACTTTCAGTGGGCCTGGGCCAGCGCTGCAGCCGCAGCGGAGGCTCTGGCTGCCGGGTAGACCAGAATGCCAACCTGCCTAATGTGACATTCTGGATATGGCCTTACGGGAATATTACGTAAGGTTCAGGCATGCATCACAGCTTTGTCTAGACTGAAATCAGTTCCCCTTGCTCGGAGTGATTTCATGGCGTTTGCAGATGCAGCAGACCAGGACAATGAGAAGCCCGTGAAACCCGTTATTCTTCTGGTTGATGACGAGGAAAATATTCTCAAATCCCTGACACGCTCTCTGGGTCGGCTGGATGTCGATATCACTACGGCGTCATCTGTCAGTGATGCACTCTACATACTCGAAAATACCGATGTCGATCTCGTCATCAGCGACATGCGTATGCCCGGTGCCGATGGCGCTGAGTTGCTTAAAACCGTTGCTGATCGGTCCCCGGATACGCTGCGATTCCTGCTCACTGGTCATTCCGACATGGAGTCTACGATACGCGCAATCAACGAAGGGCAGATTCATCAGTACCTGACCAAACCCTGGGACGATAACAAGCTTCGGGCTTTGATCGAAGAAAGCCTGCACACTCGCCTGCTTGAGGCAAGAAATCAGCGTCTCCAGACAGAACTTGTGAGCAAAAATCAGGAGCTGGAAGAACTTAACAGTTCGCTCGAGAAGCGAGTAACGGAACGAACAGAGGAGCTTCGCCTCAACGCCAGACTACTCGAGCACGCTTTTGACGATCTTCAGAAAAGCTACGGCCATGTGCTTCGTCTTGCTTCCAGCCTCGGTGCCTTGCGTGAGCCCGGCGCCGCTGCAGCAGCAGAGTTGCGCTCTTCCATGGCCGAGTCACTCGCAGAAGCACTAGGTTTTGCAGATTCAGACATCCGTGAAATCCGTGACGCATCCTTACTTGCGGATCTTGGCAATATAGGTTTGCCGGATGAGTTGTTGAATAAGCCGCTGGTGGAGTTCGACGGTGCCGATATGCAGCAGTACGCGCAGGTGCCGGTACTCGCTGAAGCCGCTTTAATGGGTATTCCGGGGATGCGTCATAGCGCCGCTATGTTGAGAAGTCAGTTTGAGCGGTTTGACGGTTCCGGATACCCCGATCATCTTTCCGGGTCTTCCATACCTGCGGGTGCACGCATTATAGCGATAGTAAGAGACTACACTGATCTTATCCGTGGGCGTTTCACCGGCGAAGAAATAGAGCCACAGCAAGCAAAAGCTGAGTTGGTTCGCCAGAGCAATATGAGATACGACCCGGCCATACTGAATATCTTTTGTGAGGAATGCGGTGCCTTCGACACCGAAAACCTTTCTGAGGACGCCTCTTATCTGGGGACAGATGAACTGGAAGCGGGAATGGTGTTAGCTCAGGACCTTTATAGTGAGAAAGGCATGATTCTGTTACGTAAAGGGCACGCTCTCACCAGTGAGCTGATCAGTCGTTTGAGTCACTTGCAGAACTGGTCGGGAAGAACACTGGATGTGGCGGTTGAAAAGCAAACCGATATAACCAAAGAGATAGGAGGGTGATATGAAAGGGGTAGTGTTCGACATCCTCAGAGACATGATTGAAGAAAAATTCGGCCTTGAAGGCTGGAACCAGCTCCTCGAGAAAGCGGGGTCACACGGCATGTACCTGTCGTCGGAAAGCTACGACGACAGTGAAATGGTTGCTTTGTTGGGTGCAGCTTCTGAAATGACGGGCCACGATATCCCCACCTTGCTTCGGACGTTTGGTGAATTCATGGTTACCGAATTCTATGGTCGCTTCCCGGTTTTTTTCGAGAACAGTGACGGCCTGATCGATTTTCTGAAGTCTGTCGACCAGATCGTACATGGTGAAGTACTTAAGTTTTATCCGGATGCAAACCTGCCGTCTTTTTCTTACGAAGAGGAGGGGGGGCATACGCTGACGATGATCTATAAGTCGCAACGCAAGTTATGTCATCTTGCTGAAGGCCTGATCAGTGGTTCTGCTAAGCATTTCAAAGAGCAGGTGAGTGTCCAGCAACCACAATGTATGCACCACGGAGATGAAACCTGCCATATTGTGATAACTGTTGGGGGGCCAGATGACTGAAGACTATCGTGCGGCTTACCTGAGGGAGAAAACGTTGCGGAAGCAGGCAGAGCAGATGCTCGAGGATAAATCCCGGGAGCTCTACGACTCATTCCGTAAGTTACAGCAAGCTCATGACAGTATGCAGGAGAACCAGAAAGCACTTCTGCATAATGAAAAAATGGCGTCTCTGGGTGTTCTCTCTGCTGGCGTTGCGCATGAAATCAACAACCCGATCGGCTTTATCTACAGTAACTTCTGCACCATGTCGGAAGGAATGTCAGATATTCAGACGTTTGTATTCACCATGGACAAGCTGGTTAACAGCGACGCCGATGGAGAAAAGATACGCGAGGCGTGGCGGGAAGGCCTGACGCGGTACGACGTAGAGTATCTGCTGATGGACTTCGAGAGTCTTACCTCCGAAACCATCGAAGGCCTTGAACGCGTCAAGCAGATCGTCGCGGATCTTAAATCCTTCACCCGGGAAGACAGCGGTGAAATGGACCTGGTCGACATCAATGAGTGTGTGCGCGGTGCTGTAAACATTCTCAGCAACCAGACCAAGTACCATGCCCAGGTACATGTCGATTATGGTGAACTGCCGAAGGTTAAAGGTTACTTCGGTAAGCTGAATCAGGTCTTCACCAACATGATCGCTAATGCAAATCAGGCTGTTGACGAGAACGGCGACATTCACATCTCCACAACCTACAACAACGGTTACATCGAGATCCGTTTCCAGGACAACGGCCACGGCATCAGTAAAGAGCATCTCAATCTGCTCTTTACGCCTTTCTTCACCACGAAACCTGTCGGAGAGGGTACAGGGCTCGGGCTGTCACTTTCCCACGGATTCATTGAGGAACATAACGGACGCATTACCGTTGAAAGTGAGATCGGAGAAGGCACAACTTTCACGATTTTCCTACCGCCCGCAGACGACTGAACTCCCTTTTATATCCATTCACTGGAAAAATAGTACATATAGATACTATTGATTTTAATTATGGGATCTAAAGCACTACTATTCGCTCTGTCAGAAGTCGCGGATCAGCAATTTCGCTGCTCCGTGAAACTTTTCAACCCACTCTTTTAAGGACTGACTTATGTCAACTTATCAAGAAGACATCAAAGCGGTAGCAGCGCTGAAAGAAGCAGCTGGTAGCCCATGGGATGCTATCGACCCAGAATCAGCAGCACGCATGCGCGCTCAGAACAAATTCCAAACTGGTCTGGACATCGCTCGTTACACTGCCAAGATCATGCGCGAAGACATGGCAGAGTTCGACAAAGACAAGACTAAGTACACTCAGTCTCTGGGTTGCTGGCACGGTTTTGTAGGTCAGCAGAAGCTGATCTCTATCAAGAAGCACTTCGGTTCTACTAAGCGTCGTTACCTCTACCTGTCTGGCTGGATGGTTGCAGCTCTGCGTTCTGAGTTCGGTCCTCTGCCTGACCAGTCTATGCACGAGAAAACTGCTGTAGCGTCACTGGTTAACGAACTGTACACCTTCCTGCGTCAGGCTGACGCTCGTGAACTGGGTGGTCTGTTCCGTGCCCTGGACGCAGCTCGCGAAGCTGGTGATTCTGCTAAAGAAGCAGAAATCCAGGGTCAGATTGACAACTACGAGACTCACATCGTACCAATCATTGCTGACATCGACGCTGGTTTCGGTAACGCTGAAGCGACTTACCTGATGGCTAAGCAGATGATCGAAGCGGGTGCTTGCTGCCTGCAGATCGAAAACCAGGTTGCTGACGAGAAGCAGTGCGGTCACCAGGACGGTAAAGTGACCGTTCCACACGCTGACTTCCACGCTAAGCTGCGCGCTCTGCGTTACGCATTCCTTGAGCTGGGCGTTGACGACGGTGTTATCGTTGCACGTACTGACTCTGAAGGTGCTGGCCTGACTAAAGAAATCGCTGTTGTTCGTGAGAAAGGCGATCAGGGTGACGTTTACAACTCATTCCTGGACGTTGAAGAAGTTAACGTTGAAGACGTTAAGAACGGCGACGTACTGCTGAACCGTGACGGCAAGCTGGTTCGTCCTAAGCGTCTGCCTTCTGGTCTGTACCAGTTCCGTCAGGGCACTGGCCACGAGCGTTGCGTATTCGACTGTATCGAAGCTATCAACGCTGGTGCTGACCTGCTGTGGATCGAAACTGCAGTACCTACAGTACACGAAATCAAAGGCATGATGGACGAAGTACGTAAAGTACACCCAGATGCGAAACTGGTTTACAACAACTCTCCATCATTCAACTGGACTCTGAACTTCCGTCAGCAGACCTACGATGCATGGGAAGCTGAAGGTAAAGACGTTTCTGCATACGATCGTAACAATCTGATGTCTGCTGAATACGACGATTCTGAGCTGTCTGCTGCTGCTGACGCTCGCGTTAAGACCTTCCAGGCGGATACTTCTCGCGAAGCGAACGTATTCCACCACCTGATCACTCTGCCTACTTACCACACGACTGCACTGTCTGTGGACAACCTGGCTAAAGAGTACTTCGGTGAGCAGGGCATGCTGGGTTATGTTGAAGGCGTACAGCGTAAAGAGATCCGTCAAGGCATCGCTTGCGTTAAGCACCAGAACATGGCTGGCTCTGACATGGGCGACGACCACAAAGAATACTTTGCTGGTGAGAACGCTCTGAAAGCCGGTGGTGCTAAGAACACTTCTAACCAGTTCTCTTAAGATCTGATTAGTTGTTCTAAAGAAGCGGCCTGCGGGCCGCTTTTTTGTGCCTGTCTCTTTTTGAGATGCAAAGAATGTCTTTGCGGTCGACGACCACAAAGCCATTTAAGAAAAGCGTTGCTGTTGAGAACGCTCTGAAAGCCGGTGGTGCTAAGGCCGAAAACTGCGTCCTGCGTTTTCGGCATTTCCGCCATCCTTGGCGGTCAACACCTCTAACCAGTTCTCTTAAGATCTGATTAGTTGTTCTTAAAGAAGCGGCCTACGGGCTGCATTTTTTGTGCCTGAGATTTATTGGTCTTCGACCTGTTGTAGGAGCTCAACGCGAAGCTTGAGCGATTCTGTAAGAGGGGAGCTTCTCCCCGACAATCGCGCATAGCCAGTCAAGCTGCCTGAAGCGCTCCTACGAGTTGACCAGCGGACCTGTAGGAGCTCAACGCGAAGCTTGAGCGATTCTGTAGGAGGGGAGTATCTCCCCGACAATCGCGCATAGCCAGGCAAGCTGCCTGAAGCGCTCCTACGAGTTAACCTGCCGACCTGTAGGAGCTCAACGCGAAGCTTGAGCGATTCTGTAGGAGGGGAGTATCTCCCCGACAATCGCGCATAGCCAGGCAAGCTGCCTGAAGCGCTCCTACGAGTTAACCTGCCGACCTGTAGGAGCTCAACGCGAAGCTTGAGCGATTCTGTAGGAGGGAAGCTTCTTCCCGACATCGTTATTACCCGATATATGTTCGGGGATATGATCCCCTCCTACATGTGCCATGGTCAGCTTCGGCGATGACAGTAAAATGACAACGGCAAGCCATTTCCGGAATCATGGCACAGAATGTGGTATTTTCCTGACACTTACATAAGAACTTCTTCCTATGTGGCTTGGAAAATGTTTCCATTATCACAACAAGAATAAAAACATTATTTCCTGAGAAGCACTAATAACCGCGTGTAACGCTGACCTGCAGCAGGTCATTCTTTGACAAAGTCGTCCAATATACTGATTTATAAGGATTTATTTTCAGTAGCTGACTGAATTGTAAGTAACGGACAAGCTTTTTGCTGTTTCCACTTCATCCGAAGTGGCCCCTGTCGCCAATAGACACAAGGTTACAGTTCGTTAACATTGCGTGGGTAATCTCAGCCGATGAGACAGCGCATTCTCACATTACGAAAGTAGAATAATTATGAGCCAAGCAGAAACCAGTGTGCAGTCAGGATCTTTCTTCTCTAAAGCCCACGAGTGGGTGGCACAGAGCCTGACGCAGCAGAACAAAATCAGCGCATACCTCGAACCTCTTATTCAGATGGCTGTACCAGGCTGGACGACCGAAGCGATCCGCTCAAAAGTCATCCAGGTACGCCCAGAGACTAACGATGTATACACACTGGTCATTCGTCCCGGAAAACGCTGGAAAGGCTTTACAGCCGGTCAGCACCTGCAGATTACCGCCGAACAGAACGGTACCCTTCAGACTCGTTTCTTTTCTGTATCGAGCGCTCCGGCACACTTCAGAAAAACCGGTCTGATCGAGATGAGTATTCGTGTTCAGGAAGGTGGTCGTGTAACCCCCTGGTTGCGTGAGGCATTTGCAGCGGGGGGTATCTGTAATCTGACCCAAGCAGAAGGCGATTTTGTCCTTCCTGCGGGCAATGACCCAGTTCTGATGATTGCTGGTGGTAGCGGTATTACTCCTTTCCGCTCAATGCTGAGCCAGATGGCCGCAACCGGCGACAAGCGCGACGCGCACCTTATGTTCTATGTTCGTGACGAAGCCAATGCGCTGTTCAAAGAAGAGTTCGAGAAAATTGCAGCTCAACACGACAATATTCGTGTGACCTTTATGAACAGTGCCGAAAAAGGCGTGTTCAGTGCGGAGCATATTCAGGAAGTCTGCCCAGACTTCGTAGAACGTAAAATCATGATCTGCGGCCCAACGCCAATGATCCAGCTCGTGCGTGGTGTTGTTGCAGAGCAGGGCGTTTCTGCTGAAAATATCATGTTCGAATACTTTGGCGCGGCTCCGATTGAACTTGACCGTGCTGACGCAAAAGATGCTTATGTGAACTTCGAGAAAGGTGGGGTTGCTGCGATGAGCAGTGCTGAAAACCCCGTTAGCCTTCTTGAGCTTGCCGAGCAAAATGGACTCAAGCCGCTGGCCGGATGCCGTGTAGGTGTCTGCCACCAATGCAAATGTACTAAAAAAAGCGGCGTAGTTCTGAACACTCTCACCGGTCAGTACTCAGACACTGGCAGAGAAGACATTCAGTTATGTGTGTCGGTTCCTGTCAATGATGTGGTGCTGGATGTCTAACGAGGAATATTATAATGACAACACATCTTCCTAGTGCCGAGACACTGGAATCATTCCATAAAGATCTGGATGAAATCCGCGACGACATCATGGCCAAAGTAGGTCAGGAGGACGCGAATTACATCCGTAAAATCGTGCGCGTTCAGCGTTTTCTTGAGCTGGGCGGGCGGGCCGTCATGGTCGCAGGTTTCTACCATTGGGTCTGGTGGTTAGTGGGTGCCGTAATGCTGGGCTGTGCCAAAATCCTGGATAATATGGAGATTGGGCACAACGTTATGCATGGCCAATACGATTGGATGAACGATCCGCACCTCAACTCACGCACATTCGACTGGGATAACGTCTGTGATGGTGAGTCCTGGCGACGCACTCATAACTACGAACACCACACATACACCAATATCATCGGCAAGGACCGTGACTTCGGTTACGACACTCTGCGTCTTAGCGATGATATCAAGTGGAAAGAGCATTATCGCTGGCAGCCAATCCGGCTGTTCGTATTGATGATGTCGTTTCAGTGGGCTGTTGCTTACCACGAACTGTTTGGTGAGCGCATCTTCATAGGTAAGCGCCGTCCAGAAGGCAAGTTACCTATTTCACATGCTGAGTTGATTAAAGACTTCTTTTCGAAAATTCGACGTGCAGTGTTCCGCGACTACGTATTCTATCCAGCCATTGTTGGTATCTTCCTTGGTTGGCCGATGTTCTTTGCCATCATTGCAGGTAACC
The DNA here is from genome assembly GCF_984348125.1 of Thalassolituus sp. Classification (NCBI taxonomy): domain Bacteria; kingdom Pseudomonadati; phylum Pseudomonadota; class Gammaproteobacteria; order Oceanospirillales; family Oceanospirillaceae; genus Thalassolituus; species Thalassolituus sp. Next base: position 1,968 of record NZ_CFHJLR010000028.1, on the reverse strand, counting down.
TGGTCGCTAACCTGATTCGTAACGTGTGGGCGAACATCATTATCTTCTGTGGCCATTTTACCGAAGAAGTGCGCACCTTTAACGAAGATGAATGTGAGAATGAAACCCGTGGCCAGTGGTACTACCGCCAGATTCTGGGTTCGTCTAACCTCGAAGGCTCTAAAGTCATGCACATCATGAGCGGTCATCTGAGCCGTCAGGTAGAGCACCACCTGTTTCCTGATATGCCATCGTATCGCTATGGCGAGGCCGCTGAGCGCGTTCGCCAGGTATGTGCCAGACACAATATTCCTTACAACACAGGCACGCTTTGGGATCAGTACAAAACTGTCGTTGCGCGCGTGTTCAAATACAGCCGTCCACCGAAGAAAACAGGTGAAGTGGCTAACGCCTGATATCTGACTCCTGTCTGACAAAAGCGGCATCTTCCGGAAAGGAGATGCCGTTTTTTTATGCCTCTTACTTTTCCGAGCTGAGCAAACCGAACACTTTTCAGAGCAAAAATGTCCGACTTGGAAGTTCACCTCACCACCCTTGATAGGCCAGTAGTCAGGCCCTTCCGGAGTATTTACCTGCCTGGGTTCAGAAGTAAGCGCGTGCAACTGACTATTAATGAAATAGAGGAAAGGGTGACTTTCGTCGACACTGGCCGCTCTCTATATGACACTGACAACCAATGCCGTCGTGGCACGTAAAGTGCAATTCGCTGTCAGGCAATTGATTGATTGCTCAATAACAGAATAGTCATTTCAGGAGGATTAAAGTGACGACTCAGATACCAAGTGCAGAAACGCTGGAGTCATTCAAAAACGACCTCGACCAGATCCGGGATGAGACCATGGCCAAGGTGGGTACGGACGACGCCCGTTACATCCGCAAAGTCGTTCGTGTGCAACGCACACTTGATATCGGAGGCCGTGCAATCATGGTTGCAGGTTTCTACCACTGGATTTGGTTTGTTGTCGGGGCTGTCATGCTGGGGGTGGCCAAGATCCTCGATAACATGGAAATTGGTCATAACATCATGCACGGTGCCTATGACTTTATGAATGATCCACACCTGAACGGCACCACGTTCGAATGGGATAACGTGTGTGACGGTCAGTCCTGGCGCCGGACTCACAACTTTGAGCATCACACCTACACCAATATCATTGGCAAAGACCGTGACTTTGGTTACGACCTGCTGCGTCTGAGTGATGACACGCCCTGGAAACCACGCTTCAAGAATCAGTTCTTCTGGTACCTGGGTTTATCGACTTTCTTCCAGTGGGGGGTTGCTTACCATGAGCTGATTGGTGAGCGTGTATTCTTCGGTAAAAAGAAAGTAGACCGTGAGAGCGTTGTAACGAAGAAGCAGCTGGCTAAGGACTTCTTCTCTAAAATTCGCAAAGGCGTGTTCCGCGATTACCTGTTCTATCCGGGTGTTGTTGCTCTGTTTCTGGGGGGGCCAATGTTCTTCGGTATACTGCTGGCGAACATGGGCGCGAACCTGATCCGTAACTTCTGGGCGTCCACCATCATCTTCTGCGGTCACTTTACCGAAGATGTTCATACCTTCAGTGAAAAAGAGTGTGAGAACGAAACGCGCGGCCAGTGGTACTACCGTCAGATTTTAGGTTCTTCTAACCTTGAGGGCTCAAAGCTGCTGCATATTATGAGCGGTCACCTGAGCCGCCAGGTAGAGCACCACCTGTTCCCTGATATGCCATCGTATCGCTATAACGAAGTGGCAGAGAAGGTTCAGGAAGTCTGTCGCAAGCACAACATTCCGTATAACACAGGCTCGCTATGGAACCAGTACAAAACGGTGGTTGAGCGTGTATTGAAGTACAGCAAGCCAACGCCAGAAGAGAAGGCGGCCTTCAAACAAGCCAGAGCCTGATCTCAACGCACAAAAAAGCCGCTCAATGAGCCACTGCTGTCCCACAGTTTTGGGACAGCAAATGAAAAAGCCTGACTCCGAGT
>NZ_CFHJLR010000027.1:0-37936 GCF_984348125.1 Thalassolituus sp. | reverse complement strand
TGACACTGGAAGTGACTCTGATCGCTCCAATCGCGATGGACGAAGGCCTGCGTTTTGCGATCCGTGAAGGCGGTCGTACTGTAGGCGCCGGCGTTGTAGCCAAGATTATTGAGTAATTCGCTGGGAGCGAATTATGACAGCCGGAGGCTGGCCCCCTTTGTTTTGTGAGGGGGTGAAGGGCAGGACGCCCGAAACAATAATCTGTCTGTGTAGTGTAGGAGGGGATCTTATCCGCGAGCCTGTATCGGCTGATACGGTGTTCGCGAAGAAGCTTCGCTCCTACAGCTAAAAAAGCCCGCTCCGTGCGGGCTTTTTTGAACTCCAGATAAGCCCTTCTGGCTTATTTCTCTAAGCGTGTTGACACGTCGCCTGACTCCCCCTACAATTCGCGTCCCCTATTATCTGGGGAAACCGCAAGCTCAAGCACATTAACTGGAGTTTGGTATGCAAAACCAACGAATCCGTATCCGTCTGAAGGCGTTCGACCATCGCCTGATCGATACTTCGACTCAGGAAATTGTCGATACGGCTAAGCGTACGGGCGCTCAGGTACGTGGTCCTATTCCACTGCCTACTCGTAAAGAGCGTTATACCGTTCTGGTTTCACCGCACGTTAACAAAGACGCGCGTGACCAGTACGAAATCCGTACGCACAAGCGCATGCTCGACATTGTTGAGCCTACAGAAAAAACTGTAGATGCGCTGATGAAACTTGATCTGGCTGCCGGTGTGGAAGTTCAGATCAGCCTCGGCTAATCCGTAAGGATTTGTCCTAAGGCTCTGTGTAACGCCCGTAATCTCTATTGAAACAAGGGCGGCCATAGCGGGTATCAGCCCCGTACACGAGAGGAAAACAACATGGCAATTGGTATTGTCGGTAAAAAAGCGGGTATGACCCGTGTATTTACTGAAGCAGGTCAATCTGTCGCTGTAACTGTACTGCAGGTGACGCCTAACCGCGTTACTCAGGTGAAAACACCTGAAACTGATGGCTACAGTGCTGTTCAGATTGCATTTGGCGAGAAGAAAGCGTCTCGCGTATCTAAGCCTCAAGCTGGCCAGTTTGCGAAAGCAAACGTTGAAGCTGGTAAGGGTCTTATTGAGTTCCGTACTGAGGAAGGTTTTGAGCTGGGTCAGGAATTGACCGTTGAACAGTTTGAAGCCGGTCAGAAAGTCGATGTGACTGGTACGACCAAAGGTAAAGGTTTCCAGGGTGGCGTTAAGCGCTGGAACTTCTCTACCCAGGATGCAACTCACGGTAACTCATTGTCTCACCGTGCGCCTGGCTCTATTGGCCAGTGTCAGACCCCGGGTCGCGTATGGAAAGGCAAGAAAATGGCAGGCCACATGGGTGCTGAAAAGCAGACTACCCAGATGCTGGAAATTGTTCAGGTTGATGCCGAGAACAATCTGCTGTTGATCAAAGGTGCTGTGCCAGGTGCGACTGGTTCCGAAGTAATTGTTAAACCAGCTGTAAAGGCTAAGGGGTAAGCAATGGAACTGAAAACGAATACTGGTGCAGCTGTAGCAGTCTCTGACGCTACCTTTGCTCGCGAATTCAACGAATCTCTGGTTCATCAGATTGTTACTGCATACCTTGCAGGCGGTCGCCAGGGTACTAAAGCTCAGAAAACCCGTTCTGAAGTAGCCGGTGGTGGTAAGAAGCCTTGGCGTCAGAAGGGTACTGGTCGTGCACGTGCTGGTACTGCAAGCTCTCCTATCTGGCGTTCAGGTGGTGTTACCTTTGCTGCTAAGCCACGTAACTACGAGCAGAAAGTAAACAAGAAGATGTATCGCGCTGCGATGCAGTCAATTCTGTCTGAGCTGGTTCGTCAGGAACGTCTGGTTGTAGCGGACGACTTCAAAGTTGACACTCACAAAACCAAAGATTTTGTGAAAAAGCTGAACGCGCTTGAGCTGAATAACGTTCTGATCGTGTCTGATGATGTCGATGAAAAGCTCTACCTGGCTTCACGCAACGTTCCACACGTTGGTGTGACCGAAGCAAGCAGTGTTGATCCAGTCAGCCTGATCGCTTTCGACAAGATCCTGGTAACCGTGCAGGCCCTTAAGAAACTTGAGGAGGCTTACGCATGAACCGTGAACGTATCTACAAAGTACTGGTAGCTCCTCACATTTCTGAGAAAGCGACCATCCTGGCAGATAAAGCTGGTCAGTACGTGTTCCGTGTAGCACCTGACGCAACTAAGCCAGAGATCAAAAAGGCTGTTGAAGCTCTGTTCGAAGTGAAAGTTCAGTCCGTACAGACCGTCAACATTAAAGGTAAGACCAAGCGTACCGCTCGCGGTATGGGTAAGCGTAACGACATCCGCAAAGCGTATGTACGTCTCGTGCCTGGTCAAGACATCGACTTCGCTGACGCGGAATAAGAGGAGCTTAAGTCATGGCATTGGTGAAAACTAAACCGACTTCAGCTGGCCGTCGTCATCTGGTTAAAGTCGTAAACAGCGAACTGCACAAAGGTAAGCCTTTTGCGGGTCTGCTGGAGAAGAAGTCAAAGAGCGGTGGCCGTAACAACAACGGTCGTATCACTACTCGTCACATCGGTGGTGGTCACAAGCAGCATTACCGTATCGTTGACTTCAAGCGTAACAAAGATGGTGTTCCTGCTGTTGTTGAGCGTCTGGAATACGATCCGAACCGTAGCGCAAACATCGCCCTGCTGAAGTACTCAGACGGTGAGCGTCGCTACATCCTTGCACCTAAAGGTCTGACTGCAGGTGACGAGGTTGTTTCAGGTGAACACGCGCCTATTAAACCAGGTAGCGCTATGCCACTGCGTAACATTCCAGTGGGTAGTACTGTTCACAACGTTGAGTTGAAGCCAGGTAAAGGCGGCCAGATGGCTCGTTCTGCCGGTGCATCTGCTCAGCTGGTTGCCCGTGAAGGTACCTACTGCACACTGCGTCTTCGTTCAGGCGAAATGCGTAAAGTGCTGTCAGATTGCCGCGCAACACTGGGTGAAGTTGGTAACTCTGAACACTCTCTGCGTGAGCTGGGTAAAGCTGGTGCTTCCCGCTGGCGTGGTATCCGTCCGACCGTCCGCGGTGTGGTAATGAACCCTGTCGATCACCCACACGGTGGTGGTGAGGGTCGTACCTCTGGTGGTCGTCATCCGGTTACTCCTTGGGGTGTTCCGACTAAGGGTTACAAGACTCGTAAGAATAAGCGTACCGACAAGCTGATCGTACGCCGTCGTTCTGCGAAATAAATAGAGAGGATTGAACTGTGCCACGTTCATTGAAAAAAGGTCCATTTATCGACCACCACTTGATGAAAAAGGTAGAGACCGCTCTTGAGGCTAACGACAAGCGTCCGATCAAGACATGGTCTCGCCGTTCTACGATCTTCCCGGATTTCGTAGGACTGACGATCGCCGTACATAACGGCAAACAACACGTGCCTGTTTTCGTAACTGAAGACATGGTTGGTCATAAACTCGGCGAATTCGCGTTGACCCGTACCTACAAGGGTCACATTGCGGATAAGAAAGCCAAACGTTAAGGGGTGAATAGATATGTCTGAAGTAGCCGCTGTATTACGTGGTGCTCGCTTGTCTGCACAGAAAGGTCGCCTGGTTGTTGACAGCATCCGCGGTAAAAAGGTTGCCGAAGCACTGGATATCCTGAGCTTCAGCACCACTAAGGGTGCGGACCTGGTTAAGAAAGTGCTGGAGTCTGCCATCGCCAATGCTGAGCACAATAACGGTGCTGACGTCGATGAGCTGCGTGTTTCCACCGCATTCGTTGATGAAGGTATGACTATGAAGCGTATCCGTCCACGTGCTAAAGGCCGTGCGGACCGTATCTTCAAACGTACCTGTCACATCACTGTGAAAGTTTCAGAATAAGGAGTTGGTCAGATGGGTCAAAAAGTTCATCCAACCGGTATCCGTTTAGGTATCACTAAGGACCATAACTCGGTCTGGTATGCCGGTAAGGATAAGTACGCCGACAACCTGCTGGCTGACATCGCTGTTCGTTCTCTGATCGAAAAGCGTCTTGAAAAAGCTTCAGTGAGCAAGGTCGTTATTGAGCGTCCAGCGCAAAACGCCAAAGTTACTATTCACACTGCCCGTCCAGGCATTGTGATTGGTAAGAAAGGTGAAGACGTAGAAGTTCTGCGTAAAGATGTCAGTGAATTGATGGGTATTCCGGTACACATCAACATTGAAGAAGTTCGTAAACCGGATCTGGATGCCAAACTGGTAGCACAGAGCGTTGCAAACCAGCTTGAGCGTCGTGTGATGTTCCGTCGTGCTATGAAGCGCGCGGTGCAGAACGCAATGCGTGGCGGTGCGCAAGGTATCAAGATCCAGGTGGGCGGTCGTTTAGGTGGTGCTGAAATCGCTCGTTCAGAGTGGTACCGCGAAGGTCGTGTTCCTCTGCACACTCTGCGTGCAGATATCGATTACGCGACTTACGAAGCACACACTACTTACGGTGTTATTGGCGTGAAAGTCTGGATCTTCAAAGGTGAGATTCTGGGCGGTATCGAAGAAGTTCGTGAGCGCGCTAAGAACCAGGGTAAGAAAAAAGGCCGTTCATAAGGGGATTGAGTAATGTTGTTACCAAAACGTACCAAGTTCCGTAAAGTCCAGACCGGCCGTAACCGTGGTCTTGCCATTCGTGGCTCCAAGGTTAGCTTTGGTGAGTACGCACTGAAAGCTACTGGCCGTGGTCGTATGACTTCACGTCAGATCGAGGCAGCGCGTCGTGCGATGACTCGTAAAATTAAACGTGGTGGTAAAATCTGGATCCGCGTTTTCCCGGACAAGCCGATCACTGCGAAGCCTCTTGAGGTTCGTCAGGGTAAAGGTAAGGGTAACGTTGAATACTGGGTTTGCCAGATCCAGCCAGGCAAAGTCCTGTATGAGATGGAAGGTGTGTCGGAAGAACTCGCACGTGAAGCCTTCGCTCTGGCTGCCGCCAAACTGCCATTTGAAACACAGTTTGTTAAACGGACGGTGCTGTGATGAAAGCAAGTGAACTGAAAGAAAAGTCAGTAGCTGAGCTGCAATCTCAGCTTGAAGAACTGTTGGGCGAGCAATTCAAATTGCGTATGAGCAAAGCGACTAACCAGCTGGGTCAAACCCACCTGCTGCGCGAAACTCGTCGTGATATTGCCCGTGTAAAAACCGTGTTGGCCAGTAAGGCAGGTGAATGACCATGACTGAGAACACAAAAACTGCCCGCACATTGAGCGGTCGCGTTGTCAGCAACAAGATGGACAAGTCCGTGACTGTGCTGGTTGAACGCTTCGTGAAGCACCCGATCTATAAAAAGTTCGTGAAGCGCTCCACGAAAGTAATGGCACACGATGCCAACAACGAGTGTCAGATTGGCGACACCGTTACTGTAAAAGAGTCGCGTCCTATGTCTAAAAACAAGACTTGGGCGCTGGTATCAATCGACGAGCGCGCCGCCAAGGTTTAATACCGGGCGCACGTAGTTAGGAGCGATAGGCATGATCCAGACACAATCCATGCTTGACGTTGCCGACAACAGCGGCGCGAAGCGTGTTCAGTGCATTAAAGTACTGGGCGGCTCTCATCGTCGTTATGCCGGCATCGGTGACCTGATCAAGGTATCCGTAAAGGAAGCAATTCCACGCGGTAAAGTTAAGAAAGGCCAGGTGATGAACGCAGTTGTTGTTCGTACCCGTAAAGGCGTACGTCGTCCGGATGGTTCAATCATCCGTTTCGACACCAACTCTGCGGTACTGCTGAATGCGTCGAACGCACCAGTTGGCACACGTATCTTCGGCCCTGTGACTCGTGAACTGCGTTCTGAGCAGTTCATGAAGATCATTTCCCTTGCGCCTGAAGTGCTTTAAGGAGCAGTGAAATGTTGAAAATTCGCAGAAATGACGAAGTAGTTGTTATCGCCGGTAAAGACAAAGGCAAGCGCGGCAAGGTACAGAAGGTACTGGCTGACGGTCGTCTGATTGTCTCTGGCATTAACATGGTGAAAAAACACCAGAAACCAAACCCGTACCTGCAGCAGCCAGGCGGCATCGTTGAAAAAGAAGCCAGCATTCAGGTTTCTAACGTTGCGATCTGGAACCCTAAGACTGAGAAAGCTGACCGTGTTGGCTTCAAAGTTGAAGGCGAGAGCAAGGTACGTATCTTCAAATCTACTGGCGATCAAGTTGACGCCTGATAGGACTGGATACTGCTATGTCACGTTTAAAAGACCTGTACAAGAATGAAGTAGTAGCCAAGCTGACTGAAGAGTTTGGTTACAAAAACCCAATGGAAGTGCCGCGCGTTTCTAAAATTACCCTGAACATGGGTGTTGGTGAAGCGCTGGGTGACAAGAAGCTGATGGACAGCGCAGTTGCTGATATGGAAGCAATTGCCGGTCAGAAAGCGATCGTTACCAAGGCACGTAAATCAGTCGCGGGCTTTAAAGTCCGTGAAGGCTGGCCGATTGGCTGTAAAGTAACCCTGCGTCGTGACCGTATGTGGGAATTCATGGATCGCCTGGTAGACATCTCTCTGCCACGTGTGCGCGACTTCCGTGGTATTAACCCTAAGTCATTCGACGGTCGTGGTAACTACAGCATGGGTGTGAAGGAACAGATCATCTTCCCGGAAATTGAATACGATAAAGTAGACAAGGTTCGCGGTATGGATGTCACCATCACCACTACGGCTAAAACAAACGATGAAGGCCGCGCTTTGCTGAAAGCGCTGCAGTTCCCGTTCCGCAACTGAGGAGTGAATCATGGCCAAAATTAGCATGAAGCAGCGTGAGCTGAAGCGTGAAAAACTGGTTGCCAAGTTCGCTGCCAAGCGCGAAGAACTGAAAGCCATCATCAAAAACCCAGCGTCTTCTGATGAAGATCGCTGGAACGCACAACAGGCTCTGCAGCAGCTGCCACGTGATTCGTCACCAAGCCGTCTGCAGCGTCGTTGTCAGATGACAGGCCGTCCGCACGGCGTTTACCGTAAGTTCAAGCTGTCACGTATTAAACTGCGTGAAGAAGGCATGAAAGGTAACGTGCCAGGTCTGAAAAAAGCTAGTTGGTAAGCAATTCCCAACTCGTGTAGAATGCGCGCCTGATTTCAGGTGCGCTTCTCTTTACTCTGCCAAATCCTTGTTCTGCAATGCAGCTTGGATCGGCGGAGTATTGTCGTCTCAGGATTTTTTCCGGATGGGCATGGGGAGAGGGGCGCTGTACAACCGAGGAATATACAAATGAGTATGCAAGATACGTTGGCGGATATGTTCACCCGCATTCGTAATGCCCAGCAAGCTGGTCACACGAATGTAAGCATGCCGTCATCAAAAATTAAGAAGTCTGTGGCTCAGGTTCTCGAATCTGAAGGCTACATCGCTGGCTTCTCTGTCGATAGTGAGGTTAAGCCTACTATGACTATCGACCTGAAATACTACGAAGGCAAGCCGGTTATTGAGCGCATTCAGCGTGTTAGCCGTCCTGGTCTGCGTCAGTACCGTGGTACTACCGAGCTGCCTAAAGTAGAGGCTGGTCTGGGCGTTGCCATCGTTTCAACTTCGAAAGGCGTAATGACTGACCGCGCTGCCCGTGCTGCGGGTGTTGGCGGCGAAGTCATCGCGACCGTATTCTAAGGAGTCTATCGATGTCTCGCGTAGCAAAAGCTCCTGTCGCAATTCCAGCTGGCGTTGAAGTCAAGCTGGCTGACGACAAGATCACAATTAAAGGTAAGCAAGGTCAGCTTGAACTCGACGTTCACGCTTCTGTGGCAATCAGCCAGGAAGAGAACGAACTGAAGTTCGCGCCTAAGTCTGCCGACAAACAGGCTAACGCCCTCGCCGGTACTTTCCGGTCACTGGTTAACAACATGGTTACCGGTGTCAGCGTTGGTTTTGAGAAGAAACTGATTCTTCAGGGTGTTGGTTACCGTGCGAAAGCATCTGGTAAGACTCTGAATCTGTCACTGGGTTTCTCTCACCCTGTTGATTATGCACTGCCTGAAGGTGTAACTGCCGAAACCCCAAGCCAGACTGAAGTCGTTATCAAAGGTATCGACAAACAGCAGGTTGGTCAGGTTGCTGCTGAGATCCGTGGCTATCGTCCACCAGAGCCTTATAAAGGTAAGGGTGTTCGTTATGCTGATGAAAATGTGCGTCGTAAAGAAGCCAAGAAAAAGTAAGGGCTAGGCCATGAATGAGAAGAAAAAAGCTCGTCTGCGCCGTGCCGCGAAAACACGGACTAACATCCGTGACAAAGGCGCGGTACGTCTGTGCGTACACCGCACACCAAGACACATCTACGCTCAGGTCATTGCTGCTAACGGCGCAACCGTACTGGCAACTGCTTCTACTGTAGAAGCTGATCTGCGTAGCGAAATCACTGGTAATGTTTCTGCAGCTACCAAAGTTGGTCAACTGATCGCAGAGCGCGCGAAAGCGGCTGGCGTGACCAAAGTAGCGTTCGATCGTTCCGGTTTCAAATACCATGGTCGTGTTAAAGCTCTGGCTGACGCGGCTCGTGAAAGCGGCCTGGAATTCTAAGGGGTAGATCATGGCGAATAACGAACGTAACAACGAACGTAACGAAAGCGAACTGCAGGAAAAGCTGGTTCAGGTGAACCGCGTAGCCAAAGTAGTTAAAGGTGGTCGTATCTTCGCATTCACAGCTCTGACTGTGGTAGGCGATGGCAACGGTCGCGTTGGCTTTGGACGTGGTAAATCCCGCGAAGTACCAACTGCAATCCAGAAAGCAATGGAACAGGCTAAGCGCAACATGATCGACGTCCAGCTGGACGGTTCGACTCTGCAGTACCCGGTTAAGGCCGTGCACTCAGGTTCGCGCATCTTCATGCAGCCTGCATCTGAAGGTACCGGTATTATTGCCGGTGGTGCGATGCGTGCCGTTCTGGAAATGGTTGGTGTTAAAAACGTACTGGCCAAGTGCTATGGCTCAACTAATCCGGTGAACGTAGTTCGCGCGACCTTTAATGGTCTGGCGCAGATGAAATCACCAGAGCAGGTTGCAGCGAAGCGTGGCAAGTCAGTTGAAGACATTCTGGGGTAATCTGACATGGCTAAGAAAACCGTAAAAGTTACCCAGACCCGCAGTACTATTGGCAAATTGCCAAAGCACCGCGAGACCATGAAAGGTCTGGGCCTGCGTCGTATTGGTCACACTGTTGAGCTGGAAGATACTCCTTCTGTGCGCGGCATGATCAATCAAGTTCAATACATGGTTAAGGTAGAAGGGGAGTAATATGCGTCTCAACGAATTGAGCCCGGCTCCTGGTTCTAAGCCTACTGCTAAGCGTGTTGGTCGTGGTATCGGTTCTGGTCTGGGTAAGACCGGCGGCCGTGGTCACAAAGGTCAGAAATCACGTTCTGGCGGTAAAGTAGCTCCAGGCTTCGAAGGCGGTCAGATGCCAATCCACCGTCGTCTGCCTAAGTTCGGCTTCACTTCACGTCAGGCACAGTACGTTGCTGAGATTCGTCTCAACGAACTGACTCTGGTTGAAGGTGAAACTGTCGATCTGGCAGCGCTGAAAGCTGCTGACGTAATTGGCGAGAAAATTAAACAGGCTCGCGTAATTCTGTCTGGCGAAATCAGCAAAGCTGTGACCGTTAAAGGTCTTAAAGTTACTAAAGGCGCTAAAGCTGCTATTGAAGCAGCGGGTGGTAAGGTCGAAGACTAATGGCTAAGCAAGGCTCACTCCCGGCAGGGATGCAGAACGGAATGGGCGAGCTTTGGGCTCGCATCCGTTTTGTGATTCTGGCAATTATTGTATATCGCATTGGTACCCATATTCCGGTACCAGGGATGAATCCAGAGGCACTCGAGAGATTGTTTGATCAGAACCAGGGCACGATCCTGGAGATGTTCAATATGTTCTCTGGTGGTGCTTTGGAGCGTATGAGTATTCTCGCGCTGGGTATCATGCCCTACATCTCTGCGTCGATTATCATGCAGTTGCTTACCGCGGTGAGCCCACAGCTTGAGCAGCTTAAGAAAGAAGGTGAGGCGGGGCGTCGTAAGATTACCCAATACACCCGTTACGGAACTGTACTCCTGGCAACTCTTCAGGCCTTCGGTGTATCCGCAGGTCTGGCGAGCCAGGGTGTAACCTTTTCAACCGGTCCAGATTTTTATATCGCAGCTATCCCGTCATTCGTGGCTGGTGCGGTATTCATGATGTGGCTGGGCGAGCAGGTAACTGAGCGCGGCATCGGTAACGGTATTTCTATTCTTATTTTTGCCGGTATTGTGGCCGGTCTGCCATCAGCATTGGCACAAGCGTTCGAATCTGCCCGTACGGGTGAGGTGAACATCGCTCTGTTGCTCGGTATTGCTGTGCTTGCAGTTGCGGTAATCGCGTTTGTCGTGTTCGTAGAACGTGGTCAGCGCCGGATTACTATAAACTATGCTAAGCGACAGCAGGGTCGTCAGGTGTTTGCTGCTCAAACCAGCCACCTGCCGCTTAAGCTGAATATGGCAGGCGTAATTCCAGCGATCTTTGCTTCATCACTGCTGCTGTTCCCGGCCTCTCTCGGTCAGTGGTTCGGTCAGGGTGAAGGTGTGATGGCTGAATATCTTCAGGACTTCAGCATGCTGCTGGCCCCTGATAAGCCGCTCTATCTGTTGCTGTTCTCTGCAGGCATCATCTTCTTCTGCTACTTCTACACCGCGTTGATGTTTAATCCGCGTGAAGTGGCTGAAAACCTGAAGAAGTCTGGTGCATTTATCCCGGGTATCCGCCCAGGTGTGCAGACTGCAAACTACATCGACACAGTACTGGGTCGCCTGACACTGTTCGGCTCTCTGTACATCACCGCTGTATGTCTGCTGCCTCAGCTGCTGGTTATTGGTGCCGACGTGCCGTTCTACTTCGGTGGCACCTCGCTGCTGATTGTGGTCGTCGTCGTGATGGATTTCATGGCTCAGGTTCAATCGCACCTGATGTCTCATCAGTATGAATCTCTGATGAAGAAGTCTAATTTACATCAATATGGTACTCGCCGATAAGGCGTGCACCGTATACAGGAGAACGTCATGAAAGTACGTGCATCTGTAAAGAAAATCTGCCGTGAATGCAAAATCATTCGCCGTAACGGCAGTGTGCGAGTGATCTGTACAGATCCTAAGCACAAACAGCGTCAGGGCTAATCCTCTGACGAGTCAGGTCAATCCTGACAAGGCCGGGTGGCTGAAATCAGGTCGCTTGCTTTTTAAGCAGGCGACCTGTAGTATTCGCCGCCCTTTCATTAAGTAAGTGTAACGGAGTTAGACATGGCCCGTATTGCCGGTGTCAACATTCCTGACAACAAGCATGCAGTTATTTCTCTGACCTATGTCTATGGCATTGGTAAGACGACTGCGAAGCAGATTTGTGCCTCTACTGGCATCGCTGAAGACACCAAAATTGGTGACCTGAGCGAAGATCAGCTCGATGTTGTTCGTAACGAAGTAGGTAAGTTCACAGTTGAAGGTGATCTGCGTCGCGAGACTCAGATGAACATCAAGCGTCTGATGGACATGGGTTGTTTCCGTGGTATCCGCCACCGTCGCAGTCTGCCACTTCGTGGTCAGCGTACTAAAACTAATGCACGTACCCGTAAGGGTCCGCGCAAGCCGATCCGTAAGTAATTTATTACCCGGATCTGCTCTTTTAGTGTAGCTGCATTCGACTTGTTGCAGTGTTGATATTAAAAGCAGGATTTAAAAATGGCTAAGCCACAAAGATCAACGAAGAAAAAAGTTAAAAAGACGGTCGTCGATGGCATCGCGCACATCCACGCCTCTTTTAACAATACTATCGTGACCATCACTGACCGCCAGGGTAACGCTCTCTCATGGGCAACCGCAGGTGGTTCAGGTTTCCGTGGTTCACGTAAGAGCACGCCGTTTGCCGCACAGGTTGCTGCAGAACGTGCAGGAGAAGCCGCTAAAGAGTACGGCCTGAAGAATCTGGATGTAGAGGTCAAAGGCCCTGGTCCAGGTCGTGAATCAGCTGTTCGTGCCCTGAATGCATGTGGATACAAGATCACTAACATCACTGATGTTACTCCGATCCCACATAACGGCTGTCGTCCACCTAAGAAACGTCGCGTATAAGGAGGCTCAATAATGGCACGTTATATTGGTCCTAAGTGTAAGCTCGCGCGTCGTGAAGGAACTGACCTGTTCCTGAAAAGTGGCGTCCGTGCTCTGGACACAAAATGTAAATTAGAAACCAAGCCTGGCGTTCATGGCGCTGGTCGTGGTCGTCTGTCTGACTACGGTCTGCAGCTTCGTGAGAAGCAGAAAGTCCGTCGTCTCTATGGCATCCTCGAGAAGCAGTTCCGTAGCTACTACAAAGAAGCTGCTCGTCGTAAAGGTGCAACCGGTGAAAACCTGCTGCAGCTGCTGGAATCACGTCTGGATAACGTTGTTTATCGTATGGGCTTTGGTTCTACCCGTGCTGAAGCACGTCAGCTGGTGTCTCACAAAGCAATCACTGTTAATGGTCAGTCCGTTAACATTCCTTCCTTCCAGGTTAAAGGCGGTGATGTGGTAGCTGTCCGTGAGAAGTCAAAGTCTCAGGATCGCATCAAGACTGCACTCGATCTGGCTGGTCAGCGTGCTGACTGCGGTTGGATTGATGTGAATGCCGGCAAGATGGAAGGAACTTTTAAAGCAGTTCCTGAGCGCGCTGATCTCCCAGCAGAGATCAACGAAAACCTCATCGTGGAACTTTACTCTAAGTAATAGAGGAACTTAAGGGGCAGCTATGCAGCGTGCAGTGAATGAATTTTTGACACCTCGTAACATCCAGGTGGACGAAGTATCCGGTACCCATGCCAAGGTAACACTTGAGCCGCTGGAGCGTGGTTTTGGTCATACTCTGGGTAACGCGTTACGTCGTATCCTGCTGTCGTCTATGCCAGGCGCAGCAATCACCGAATGTGAAATCGAAGGTGTACTCCATGAGTACAGCGCTATCGACGGCGTTCAGGAAGATGTAATTGAAATCCTGCTGAACCTCAAAGGTGTAGCGGTCAAATTACATGAACGTGACGAGGCGAACCTGACTCTGACCAAAGTTGGTCCGGGTACAGTGACAGCTGCTGATATTCAACTGGATCATGGTGTTGAAATTGCCAACCCAGATCACGTCATTGCCCACCTGGGTGAAGGCGCTGAACTGAAAATGACCCTTCGGATCGATTCAGGTCGTGGTTACGAGACTGTTGAAGCTCGCAATCAGAACGATGAAGAGACCAAGGCGATTGGCAAACTGCAGCTCGATGCAACTTACAGCCCGGTTAAACGTGTTTCTTACAGCGTCGAAAGCGCTCGTGTAGAACAGCGTACTGACCTGGATAAGCTGATCATCGATCTGGAGTCTGATGGCACTATCGATCCGGAAGAAGCAATCCGTCGTTCCGCGACCATCCTGCAGCAGCAGTTGGCTATCTTCGTTAACCTCGAGAACGACGAAGTCGTTGAACAGGTTCGTGAAGAAGAAGAGATCGATCCGATTCTCCTGCGTCCAGTGGACGATCTGGAGCTGACCGTTCGCTCTGCTAACTGTCTGAAGGCTGAAAACATCTACTACATTGGTGATCTGATCCAGCGCACAGAAGTTGAGCTGCTGAAGACACCTAACTTGGGTAAGAAGTCTTTGACCGAAATCAAAGACGTTCTCGCATCACGCGGACTGTCGTTGGGTATGCACCTTGAGAACTGGCCACCTGCCAGTCTCCGCAACGACGACAAAGTTCTTGCGTAAGTAGTGAAGGAATAAAACCATGCGTCATCGTAAAAGTGGTCGCCACTTCAATCGCACAAGCTCACACCGTCAGGCTATGTTTAAAAACATGGCTGTGAGCCTGTTCGAGCATGAAATCATCAAGACTACTGTGCCTAAGGCGAAGGAGCTGCGTCGTGTAGCTGAGCCACTGATCACCCTTGCTAAGGTTGATTCAGTTGCTAACCGTCGTCTGGCCTTTGCTCGCACTCGCAGCAAAGAAGCAGTAGGTAAACTGTTTACTGATCTTGGTCCTCGTTACCAGAACCGCCCTGGCGGCTACATTCGTATTATGAAATGTGGCTTCCGTGCCGGTGACAACGCGCCTATGGCGTTCGTTGAACTGGTTGACCGTCCTGTTGTTGAAGCAGAAGACGTAGTCACAGAAGACTAAGCTGATGTACTTCAGTTTAAAGAAACCCGCCTAGTGCGGGTTTTTTTGTAGGCGAATACCCTATCAAAACAAAAGCATAATACGAATGATTCGCCTTTACGATAAGGTCTCCAATCGTTAGAATCACTGCCGTTCTTATGGTGCAGACTGATTGCGCCTGAGTTTTAACTTCTCACTGAAGGCAGTAAATATGTTTAGTATTCGCACTCCACTTGCGGCCGCGATCCTGGCCACCACACTCTCTCAGCTCGTGTACGCCGAGGAAAGTTCTTCGGATCAGTCGGTAGAACTTGATGCTGTTTCAATTACTGCGGCTCGGGACGATCGGGTTTCTAAGGGCGCAATCGGCCTGCCACTCTCTCTCAAAGAGACACCTCAGTCGATTACGATTCTCGATGACGAAGCAATGGATCTTTACGACGCGTCTGGAACCAATGATGCGTTAAAAATGATGAACGGTATTGATGTTCAGGAATATGAAACAAATCGTACCTCATATAATGCACGAGGCTTTGAGATTCAGCTGACGCAGGTAGACGGTCTGGGTACCGGTAACGATTACGGTACCGTTCTGGGACAGCAGGACACTTTCTTGTTTGAACGTATTGAGTTGGTCAGGGGTGCGAATGGACTGTTAACCGGTGTTGGTAATTCATCCGGTACGATTAACTATGTGCGTAAGCGTCCGACTAATGAGGACGAAGCGGAAATTCTGTTTACGCTAGGTTCTTATAATCAGGTGCGTCTGGGCGTAGACGGTAACAAGGTGCTTACGAGTGATGGTCGCTGGGCTGGCCGTGTTGTCGCGGTTCAGGAAAACAAGAACTCCCACATTCGGGATCTTGAAACCCGTCGTACTTCTCTCTACTGGGTAGTTGATGGCCAGGTTGGTAGTAACGGCATTCTGACCTTCGGTTCAAGTTTCCAGAACAGCGAGCAGGATTCACCGATGTGGGGATCTCTTACGCTTAATTACGCTAATGGCGGTTATGCTGACTTTGATGTTTCGTCTTCGCCTTCTGCTGACTGGACCTACTGGAATTCGAAAAGCCGGAACATGTTCGTTGAGTACCTTCATGACCTCGGATCTGGTTGGGAAGCCAAAGCCAGCGTTCATGCAAACAGCTACGATGGTCAGAGTCGCCTTCTGTACGCTTACACCCTCGGCGGCGGCTTGAATGACGACAACACAGGGTTGGTGGGTTGGCCTTACGCTGGCTATACAGAAAAGTCGTCTCTCGTATTTGATGTGAACCTCTCTGGTGAGTTTGAAGCCTTCGGTAATTATCACAGTGTTCTCGTGGGTGTCAGCCAGATTGAAGATGAAAATACGACGTACAACCGTCCCGTACTGTCTGGCGGTTTTCTTCCATATCCAGCGTTTGACGACTATGACGGCGATGATTACCCAGAGCCGGAATTCGGCTTAAAAGAGAAACGCGGAGACGGTGAAAAATCACTGAGTCGTTTTTATGCTTCATCACGATTCGGTCTTTCCGATACGCTTAATCTAATCGCGGGTGTTAACGTTATTAAACTGAAGCGAGAGGGCAGCTCTATCTATGGTTCTACCACAGAGAGCACTTATTACCCGGACCTTGAAGAAGCCAGCCCTTATGCAGGACTGACGTGGGATGTCAGTGACGACTTTACCACTTATGTTTCTTATTCTGATATTTATCAGAATCAGGATAACGGCGACATCAACGGTGACTATCTTGATCCAATGAAGGGTGTGAACTATGAGGCTGGAGCAAAAGCCGAGTTCTTCAATGATCGTGTTCTCGCAACCTTTGCGGTATTCAAGGCAGGGCAGCAAGGGGTAGCGATTGTTGGTGGCCAACGTGAGGATACGACAACCTACTACGTACCAGCCGACGTAAATTCGAAAGGCTTTGAAGCAGAGATCGCCGGTGAGGTAACAGAGGAGTCTAATCTGGCCGTTGGTGTTACTCGTCTTCGTGTTACTGATGATAGTGGCGATAACACGTCTACCTGGATTCCTCGCACTGTATGGAAGGCGCGTTACGATTCGGTATTGCCGTTTGCACCGGCGGTACGTCTGGGCGCGAAGGCTACCTGGAAGTCTGATGCCTACAAAGAAAATGAAAACAAGCAGGACGCTTACATGGTGGTGGATACATTCGCAGCTTATACGTTCAATGATCAGGCGAAGCTGAAACTTAACGTAGATAATATTCTGAATGAGAAGTACGTGACGGGTATTCAGTCAGGTGCTATCTATGGTGCCCCGCGTAATGCGAACCTGACCTTCAATTACTCGTTCTGATTCAGTCGATGTAACAATAAAGAATGCTGTACTGGGCTAGCCTCAGTACAGCATTTTTTATGCAGGTTTACTGGCGCAAAAACTCGCCGATTCTATACACAGCTTTCTTTGACGGTTTCAGGAAGGCGGCGTGGAACTGGAATACATGCCACATACCTTCAGAAACCTGAAGTGTGACGTCGACCCCCGCCTCCTTCATTGCGCTCTCAGCACGGGTTGAGTCGGACAGCAGAATTTCATCAGATCCTACCTGAATCAGCGTACGCGGATATCCGCTCATGTCCCCAAACAGGGGAGATAACCCCGGTTCGTCTTTTGCTGTACTGGCGGCATACATTTCAGCTGATGAAGTCAGCCATAAAGGGTGCAGCATAGGATCGATTTTCCTGTTGCTGTCGATGGTCGGCCCGCTACAGGTCAGGTCGCACCAGGGGGACATTAACACCATAGCATTGGGCTGGGCATAGTCAGTTTTGCTGATTGCTTCGGCTAATGCCATCGCCAGGCCACCGCCAGCGGAGTCACCCATGATGACGATATCCTGATGACGCGACAGGAGATCTGTATAGGCTGCTAAGGCATCATCAAGCGCTGCGGGGTAGGGAGCCTCAGGGGCAAGCCTGTAATCAAGAATAAAGGCCTCACGCTCAGTGCTACGCGCGATACGGGCAACCATTTCCCTGTGGCTGTCTGGTGAGCCAGTGCAATAAGCTCCCCCGTGCAAATACAGGATGGCACCGTGGCAGGGCGTTGGTGTCAGACGGCGTGTTGGGATACCGGCAAGCTCGGTATGGGATTCTTTTATTCCCCCCGGCATCGGCGTAAAGCGCAGCAGGTCGAGCCGTTTACGCTGAGTGGTGACCGGAACCCTGGGGTTCAGCTGCGATTTGACGGTCAGAGTGACCAGCCGACGCATAACAGACTGCATGATCGACATGTTATGTACCTCAAAAAAAGAGCGGGCAACCCTGAAACAGGGGCCCGCTTAAATTGGGTGCCGCTATGAAGTGGCGATCATGAACATGGCAGATGCCAATGACTTTTACTCTACGCCTGGCCTCGGTAAACAGGGGCAAGGCGCGGTAAAGAAGGGTCAGGCATTCATCATGAAATGTCGTCACTCCACAAGAAGCAGACTTAATCCCGGCCAGTAAGTAATGATCAGAACGGTTGCCAGCAGAATAAAGAAGAACGGCAAGGTCGCTCGATATAACGTCATTACTGGTTTATTAAAACGGAAACTCGCAATAAACAGGTTCATCCCGACCGGAGGAGTAAAGTATCCAAGCTGCATATTTGCCAGGAACAGTATGCCCAGGTGAATCGGGTGGATTCCGTACTGTACCGCAATTGGCAGAATAATCGGAATCATGATCACGATGGCAGAAAAAATATCCAGCATCATGCCGAGAATCAGCAGGAAGATGGTCAGCAACAACAGGAAAGTGAAACCGTCTGTGACGTGTGCCTGAATCGTATCAAAGACTTTTTCAGGGACGCCTGCATCAATCATGTAGTTGGTTGATGCCAGTGATACTGCCAGGATCAGGAGGATAGCACCAACCAGCTTCATTGAGTCTCGCATCACTACAGGTAGCTGAGTAAAGGTAATTTCCCGGCGGATAATCACGGTAACTATCAGTACATAGAAGGCAGTGATGGCTGCTGCTTCAGAAACGGCGAAGAAGCCGCCGTAGATGCCACCCAGAACGACAAACGGCAGGGGAATTTCCCATGCGCTGTCTTTGATAGCTGCCCAGGCTTCAGCGCGATCGAAGGTGTGATTCGACTTTGGCAGGTGACGCGATTGCCATGCGCTGTACATCGACAGTGCGGTGAGCATCAATAAGCCCGGCAGAATACCAGCAAGGAAGAGGTCATCGATGCTGACAGGCGTCTCCAGCGACATCTGTTGGGCAATCACACCGTACAGAATCAATGGTAGTGACGGCGCAAACAGTAGGCCGAGAGAGCCTGACGTAGTTACCAGGCCGAGGTTGAAGTTCTCCCGATAACCGGCTTTCTTGAGCGCTGGAACGAGTAATGCACCCAGAGCGACGATGGTAACGCCCGATGCGCCGGTAAACGCCGTAAAGAGCGCACAGGCTGCCAGAGCGACAATGGCCAGCCCGCCGGGCATCCAGCCAAGAAAGGCATCTGTAATGCGCACCAGTCGTTGAGGCGCCTTGCTTTCACCCATCAGGTAACCAGCAAAGGTAAATAGCGGAATAGCAATCAGAACCGGCATTTCGGCAACCCGGTAAATCTCAACCGCCATCACCTGGAGATCGACCTCGGTCTGAAAGAACCCCCACATGGCTGATGCGGCAATCACAGCAAACAGAGGGGCACCCGCCAGTGCAAGTAACAGCAGGAGTGCCGTAACGAGAATACTCATGCAGTCAGTTCCTTACCGGTCGCAGCGGCGATGCCCTGAATGAAAAAACGCAGGCCCATTAAACCAAATGTAAACGGAATGATGAGTTGCAGCGGCCAGGCTGGGATATCGGCGAAGGCAATATCCTGAAATTCAAAAGCAAGTTGTACATACTGTCCTGAGTACCAGCCAACCAGGCCGCAGACGATAGCGGCGAACAACAGAGTGACGGTTGAAGCGATACGGTTCAGTGTCGGGCCGCCCAGCTTAGATATCAGGTCGATGCTGATATGTTCACGCGAGCGGGTGGCGAGTAACGCACCAAGCAGGCCAATCCAGAGCACCATGACGCGCAACAGGGGCGGAATCCATGAGACACCACCGCCAAAAATTGAGCGGGCCAGAATGTCGTAGCCCGCGAGAATAATCATCGCGAGCAGAAGCAAGACCAGCACGCTGTCTTCAAGACGGTGCAGCCACTGAACCAGTCGTTTCATTAAGGCTCCTGACGCATCTCTTCAAGACGTTGCTGTAAACGCTTAAAGACTTCAACAGGATAAATCTCTTTGCTTGCCAGTTCGTCGACAACGCCAGTCGCCAGTTCTTCCCAGGCTTGCTTGTCTTCTTCTGACAGTTCAACAAACTCGATACCATTCTGAGCGAGTGCATCGCGGGCGCCGGCTTCGTCTTTTTCGTTCTGAGCATCCATGGAGGCAAAGGCTTCGGCCATAATGCGTTTAACGACTGCTTGATCTTCGGTGCTGATTTTACGGAATGCTTTCTGATCAACGATGATGGTGCCGGTCAGGAACAGCAGCGGGAAGTCGGTCACGTAGTTCACTTTGGTGTGCCACTGCAGGGCGATGGCTGAGGAGGCATTTACTACGATGGTATCGATCAGGCCTGTTTGCAGGCTGGTATAAACATCAGAGAGAGGCAAGGAAATCGGTTCAACACCACCGTTCTCGAACGTAGTTTCACCGATCAGATCGCCTTCAGGTACCCATACTTTCTGTTTGCGGGCATCGTCAGACGTACGGATAGGTTCATCAGACATCATGTAAGCAAAGCCCGCTTCAGAAATCCCCAGAACAACGTAACCTTTTTTCGCCAGCTCGCTGACAATGTAGGGATCAAACTCTTCGCGGATAGCACGTACTTCTTCCAGTGTACGGAAAGTAAAGGGCAGGTTATAAAGCTGAGAGGCCGGTGAAATATTAATCAGTGAGCCGGTCGCAACGGCGCCGCCCTGAAGCTGGCCAATGCGCATTTTACGCAGAACACTTTTATCGCTGCCCTGAACGCCACCCGGGAAGTACTTAATTTTTACCCGGCCTTCAGTTTCCGTTTTGATGTCAGCAGCGGCCTGACGCATTACTTTCATCCAGCTGGTGCCGTCGGGCGCCAGCGTGGCTATTTTCAGTGTGGCGGCGTGTGCAGCTGGGGCAAGCAAGCTGCCCAGCAGCAGGAGGAATGCAAAAATTCTCATAGTCATCTCACTCAAAGTAGTCGGCGGATTCTGCTAGTAAACGGTCAGCCTGACGCTGGGCCAGACGGTTAATAAGTGTCAGCCCTTCGGCATAAGGGTCTGCGTCAATGACCTGCTGAAGCAGATCATCGTGAAGTTCCTGCTCGAACATAAGGCGGGCATACTGTTTGGCATAAAGTACTTTCGCCATCAGGTGCTTACCGTCGCTCAGGGCGATGGCTTTCTCGAAATGCGCTTTACCGATCTCCGGCTTACCGCCAACCGACGGAGGTAATTGAGTCGTCAGTACGCCCAGGTATACCTGAACCGTGGCGTTGTCATAGCCCTCATCGTAGCTTTCAACCCACTCCATCAGATTCTTTACTTTGCTCACCTGGGCAATCGCGTTCCAGTCGCTGTTATTAGCCTGTATCCAGCCTGCCCAGGCGGCGCCGTAGGCGTAGAAAATATCGACATCGTCTTCGTCGTAATTCAGAGCCAGGCCTTTTTTCAGTTCGTCGGCTGGGCCATCAACGAGATCACAGGCATCGCTGTCGTACTCACACAATGCGCGCCTGGCGTATTCCAGCGCCTTGTCTGCCATCGATTGTGCCTGAACTTCGTCCTGAGCGAAGACGCCAGCGTAAGCACCGTAGAGTTGCGCGCCGGCCAGCAGGAATCGTTCGTTTTCAGGGTAAGTAAGGATCAGTGCATCCAGCATCAGCAGGTACGCTGGGGCGCCGTCTGCAACGACTTCCGGGTCGTCCTGATTAAGCATCGCACGAGACAGATTGTCAGGCAGCTGGGTCACAGAGCATGCACCCAGCAGAAGAGAAAGTGCGAGAACGGTAATTGATTTCATGGTGCCGTCGCCAAAAAAGTGTGTGGCGATTGTACACTGGCCAGTGGGTGGTTTCACCCGCTGGCGTTCAGACTTCGGCCATGTAGCGAAGCGGCGTTGCCTGTTGCACTGAACGCAAACCGAAATCGATTCCAATGCCGCGCAGAATTTCCCAGACGACGTCATTCTCACTGTGCTCGGCGATGGTCTTTTTCGCCATAAACTGGGCGATTTCCTGAATCGATTTGATCAGGGCATAGTCGGCGGAGCTTGAGTGCAGGCCGTCGATGAAGTTTCGGTCAATTTTCACAAAGTCGACCGGAAGTGCTTTCAGGAAATTGTATGACGACTGTCCCGTACCGAAGTCAGAGAGTACGAACTTACAACCGAGTTTCCGGACCTCATGCATAAAGTCAGCAGCATCGGTCAGGTCGTGAATAGTGGCGGTTTCATTAAGCTCGAAACACAGTTTCTCAACAGGAACATCATGTTCGCGAGACTGCTCGGTCAGGAACTCGAGTAAGTTGTCATCGCTGAATGCGCGTCCGGATAAGCGGATGATGAAGCGTTCAATGGTTCTGGCTGTCTCTGCATTATCGTTAATCCAGGCAAGCACCTGATCGATGACCCAACGATCAATGTCGTACATGCGGTTGTAATTCTGAGCAGCTTGCAGAAATTCCTGTGGTGGTACGTCGAGCCCGTCATCTCCATCGACTGCAATTGTCACTTCATATTGAAGGATACCTTTAAACCGCGCCTGAATAGGGTCAACAGGTACGCAGAGTATATGCAGCGCATCGGCTTCCAGCGCTTTGCTCAGACGGTTGCCCCAGCTCATAAAGAGCTCGTGGCGCTCTCGTGATGCATCGTCGTACTGGTAACGGACAATCCTGCTGGAGCCTTTTTCTTTTGCCAGCTGGCTTGCGATTTCTGCGCGTTCGAGTAAGTCGGCGGCATCGGCGATGTCCGCGGATAAGGTCGCGAGCCCGATACTCACTGTCATATGGAGTGCATCATCGGTACCATCAATTTTCACCTTCTCGACCTGAGCAGATACCAGGCGAGCGCTTGCCTCTGCCTGCTCGAGATCATGCTTTTCCAGTAACACTGCAAACTCATTACTGCCAACGCGTGAGCAGAGCGCTTCCGGATAGGCTTCCTGTAGAATCGTCGCCAATGTCTGCAAGCAGGTATCGCCCAGTTCTACGCCATAGTTCTTATTGATCAGCTTGAACTGATCAATGTTAATCATTGCCAGCGTATGCCCAGACGCACTTTTCTGTGCATCGGCAACGGAGTTGGCCAGCAAGCTGAGGAAGTGCTGTCGGTTAATCAGACCTGTCAGTGGGTCGGTGTTCGCCTGTGCAGAGAGGTCGGAATAAATCTGTTGCACCAGTTTATCGATACTCTGATCGACCGGCGTTTCTTCCTGCTCATAAATCCGCTTGATTGTGCCGTCTTCCATGGCGCGGGCAAGCTCGTTAAACCGATAGTCGTGTACGCGCATCCCGGTATGGTTTACGCATGCATAGCGGGTCTGATCTGCGGCGATCCAGGCAACAGAGACAGACTGACCCGATGAAGTGAGAAGGAGGAGATCACCTACCTGCAGAGTCAGCACGCGACGGGCCCCTTTGCCGGTCACGGTTTCTTCTTCTTCTTCCGGTTCATTGTATTCCGGCAGGTCGATGCCCTGTCCGAGATCGCCTTCTTCCAGGTGCAGTCGCGCGGCTTCCATGATTTCTTTGTACCACTGCTCATGCTGAGGAAGCGGACCGTTCAGCTGGTCGAGTTCAGAGCGTGCGAGATTGAGCAGGGGCGTGAATTTTTCCATCAGGTCTGAGCGGCCAGCATTTTTCTGACCGAACAGAATGATGACCTGACGATAGAGTTTTACGGCACCTTTAAAACGCGCACTGTCGGGGCCTTCTCTGAGCAGTAACAGGCATAGCATTTGTTGCCAGCCTTCCTGCAACCAACGGATTACGCATTCAGGCAGAGTTCGCCCTGAAGTGTCGTGGCCAATTAATGCATTGACGCGTTTGTGCGCCATATAGAGCCGATATTCACCCTCGGCAGCCTCGGCAACCCGGTCGGTGTTCTGGCGTACCTTGCGCTCGGCCGTGCCTACCAACACCTGAAGATTCTCGACCAGCTCTTCCATCTGGCGTGGCTCGCCGCCCGGATTCTCCAGAATCGGCGTGATCATTTCTTCGAGGGCCGCTTTGACACGTTTCTGGCCAGAGCTGGTTATTTTCCCGAGTCGCCCAAGGAGGTTAAAAATCAACCGGCCGGGGTGCTGCGGGTTAAACAGCAGCGATGGGTCTTCCAACATCAGGCGCAGCAACGGCCAACCAAGTTGTTCGACGCTTGGCTTAACGAACTCCGCCATACTTGGGTTATTGAGCAGGTTGCGTGTTACCTGTTCAACGGTATCGATGGCATGACGCGTATCTTCCGGGAGACTTTTGTCCTGTTCGGCGAGTTGCTGTTCCAGTTGCTCAAGAATGTTCTGGTCACTCAGCGGCGTACTGGTATCGAGTGAGTCCACAACTTCGGAAACAGCTTCCGGTTTGGCGGCGGGAAGGCTGTTCGTCTGACCGTTAGCTTCCGCTTCTTTTTTCAGTCTCAGTGTCAGCAGCTGCTGGATGTTGGCGTAGGCCTGTTGCGCTTCACCCTGGTGGCGCTCGAAGTCGAACATAGAGTCGCCCCGGCGACCGGGATCAGAGCGACGGTTGTGCTGAACATCACCTTCCTGCGCAGCGGCTGTTGTCGATGCTGCATTATTCTCTGCCGCGCTCGCTACCGACTCCTCAATAACGACCGTTTTTGCTTTGCGGTAGCGGAAGGTAATAGGGATATTAATCTGACGGATACAGGCCTGATAGGTAGCCTTTAACAGACCAACAGTGGCTTTCTCAAAACTTTCAAACGCGAGTTCGCGTGCTTCGTGAGGTAATTCCAGTACATCGATGCAGTCGCGGAAGCCTTCTGTAACGGTGTTCGGACCAATCGGATTAAAGCAGTCTGATACATTCGCGGATGACAAAGTATCCAGAAGTTGTCTGAGTTCAAAGCTCTCCTGACTCAGGAATGACTGCAAGTGTGAGGCCGTTACTTTCGCCATCAGCCAGTCTTCGAAATCACTCTGCCGCACCAGTGACAAGGCGACCGCGCCCTCGTACTCGTCGCTTTCGTCAGTCAGCTTTGGTTCGCCTGCCAGCCAGCGCTGCAATTGATGCTCAAGAATCTGGCTGAAACGCTCATAAAACTCTTCGGCCTTCGAGCGGATCTTTGACTCCAGTTTCATCCACAACTGTTGCTCCGCCGTGTTGCGGGCAAAGTCTGCTTTGCCGTACGTCGCCTCAATGAACTCAGGCAGCCATTGGCGCGGTAAGCGTTCAATGAGGATGTTGGCTTCGTGGCCAAAAATATCGCGATAGCGGTTTCGCTGTTCGCTGGGCAACCCCTCGCCTGCACGGGTCTGATTGTATTCCTGCATATCAAGGAACAACTGGCCACCCGCTTGGTGAACGCGCACACCCAGAGCGCCGGGCTCCTGATGAACCAGATCGACTTCGGCTTTGACGGGGGTGCTCAGTTGCAACTCCAGCAGCATGGGTTCATGCTGCTCGGGTATAGGCTGGTGGGGCCAGTGGATACGCATGCCAGCGTGAGAGTAGTCCTGTATCAGGCACTCATAGCCACTTCCGTCGTTCAGAACCAGCCGTGCATTTACCTGGCTTGAAAAACGCGGATGCTTCCTTGATTCACTGGTCATACTGTTCCTGATCCTTTAAACCCAGCTGTGCGTATATCGAACAGTCTAGCGAGATATGGCCTGAAAGGTAATAGGTTGATTCTCTGTTGGCCCGCGACCTGGATCAATATCCATTCAGGCCTCTATGGCAAAATGCCTGGCAGAATCGTATATTCCGTACAAGCTATATTCCGCATGCGGCATTATGTCGCAGGCGGTCCAATGGTTCAGATGAAATAATGCTGGCTCTTAATGCCCGGCTAACGGAGGCTGTGTGAAGCAACGTCGCCCGATATTCTCCATTCCGCTGGTCAGGGAGCTGACTGCTGTCCTGATTATTAAGCTGGCGTTGGTATTTCTTATTGCTCATTTCTTTTTTTCTGACCCTGTCATTGTCGGTGACGAAGGACAAGGCCTGCGGGAGCACTTTGGCCTGGATAAACCATCGGTATCTGACACTCAAGGAGATCCATCATGATCAGTGAAAGCGTGGTCGACCTATCGCGGTTACAGTTTGCGATTACGGCCTTTTACCATTTCCTCTTCGTCCCACTCACTCTCGGGCTGTCTTTTATCCTGGCCATTATGGAGTCTGCTTACGTTATGACGGGTAAGCAGGTTTACCAGGATATGGTGAAGTTCTGGGGTAAGTTGTTCGGTATTAACTTCGCTCTGGGCGTGACCACCGGCCTCACCATGGAGTTTCAGTTCGGTACCAACTGGGCTTACTACTCACATTACGTGGGTGACATTTTCGGAGCGCCGCTGGCCATTGAAGGCTTGATGGCATTCTTTCTTGAGTCGACATTTATTGGTCTGTTCTTTTTTGGCTGGGATCGTCTGACGAAAGTGCAGCATCTGATAGTGACCTGGCTCGTTGCGATCGGTTCGAATATGTCTGCACTCTGGATTCTGATTGCCAATGGTTGGATGCAGAACCCTGTTGGCGCCGAATTCAACTTCGATACCATGCGTATGGAGATGATGAGCTTTTCCGAGGTGATTTTTAATCCGGTCGCTCAGGTGAAGTTTGTACACACAGTGTCTGCCGGATACGTGACGGGCGCCATGTTTGTGTTGGCAATCTCGGCGTACTACATGCTGAAAAAACGTGATCTGCCTTTTGCCCGTCGCTCATTTGCGATTGCTTCAAGTTTCGGTCTGGCGTCCATTCTTTCTGTCATCGTACTGGGTGACGAATCAGGTTATGAGATCGGCGAAGTTCAGAAAGTGAAGCTGGCGGCCATTGAGGCGGAATGGGAAACCCACGAACCCCCGGCGGCATTTACCCTGTTTGGAATTCCCGATCAGGAAAATATGGAAACCGACTACGCGATTAAAATTCCGTACGCACTTGGGCTGATTGCTACCCGCTCCGTCACCGAGGAAGTAAAAGGCATTAAAGATCTCATCGCTGAACACGAAGTGCGTATTCGTAACGGTATGGTGGCGTATGATCTGCTAACCCAGATTAAAGCAGGCGACCGTTCAGAGGCTACGATTGCTGAGTTCCGGTCCCGGGTGGATGATCTGGGGTACGGGCTGCTCCTGAAAAAATACGTAGAAAATCCGGTCAATGCGACGGAAGAGCAGATCAAACTGGCGGCTCAGAATTCGATTCCAAGGGTGGCGCCAATGTTCTGGACCTTCCGGATTATGGTCGGCCTGGGCTTTATTATGCTGGTGCTGATCGGCCTTTCGTTCTACTACAGCGCGAAGGGGACGGCTGAGCGACAGAAGTACCTCCTGCGCGCATTAATTATTGCTCTGCCTGCGCCCTGGATTGCCTGTGAAATGGGATGGTTTGTGGCCGAGTTCGGTCGTCAGCCGTGGTCGATTGGTGGCATTTTGCCGACGCATCTCTCTGTATCGACCCGTTCGGTTGAAGACATCTATATGAGTCTTGCTGGCTTTATCGGTTTTTATACGCTGCTTCTGGTCGCAGAAATGTATCTGATGATCCGGTTTGCGCGTCTGGGCCCATCCAGCCTGCATACAGGGCGTTATCACTGGGAGCAGGACAGCAACACTGATTCTGTTTCGACCTCATCGGCTCAGGCGTAAGGAGATCACCATGGAATACGAACTGCTTAAAATTATCTGGTGGGTACTTATTGGTGTTCTGCTGATTGGTTTTGCTGTGACGGATGGTTTTGATATGGGCGTTGGCGCTCTGTTGAAAGTCATTGGTAAAACCGACAGCGAGCGCCGGGTAATGATGAACACGGTTGGCCCGCACTGGGATGGTAATCAGGTCTGGTTTATCACAGCAGGCGGCGCAATTTTTGCCGCGTGGCCTGTGGTTTACGCGGTCGCGTTTTCAGGTTTTTACTGGGCATTGTTGCTGGTTTTATTTGCCATGTTTTTCCGCCCCGTCGGATTTGAATATCGTTCGAAAGTACAGGACCCGCGCTGGCGCAATGCCTGGGACTGGGGGCTTACTGTCGGGGGCGCAGTACCGGCATTAGTGTTTGGTGTTGCCTTCGGTAACTTGTTGTTGGGCGTTCCTTTTACGTTAGATGAATTTATGCGGTCGACCTACACCGGTTCGTTCTGGGCGCTGCTCAATCCATTTGCGTTGTTGTGCGGTGTGGTCAGTCTGCTGATGCTGGCGATGCATGGCGGGACGTACCTGCAAATGCGCACAGCTGGGCCGGTACACGAACGTGCCCGCCGCATTTCAGTTCTGTTGGCCGTGGTGGTTGCTGTGGCCTTTGCTATTGGAGGGTTCTGGGTCAGCCAACTGGATGGGTACGTGATTAAAGCGGCGTCGAATCTCGGAGGCGTGACCACACCGTTGCAAAAAAGCGTTGAGCTTCAGGCCGCTGGCTGGCTGGATAATTATGGTCGATACCCGTGGATGCTGGTTGCACCCGTGGTGGCGTTCATCGGTCTGGCGCTTACCGCGTTGCTGAGCATGGCGAATCGCGGTGCACTGGCGTTTATCAGTAGCTCGTTTGCGGTTACCGGGATCATCTGCACGGCCGGCTTCAGTCTGTTTCCATTCCTGATGCCCTCAAGCACAGACCCATCCCATTCACTGACAATGTGGGACGTGACCTCCAGTCAGCTGACTCTGCACATTATGTTTTGGGTAGCGATGATCTTCGTGCCGATTATTCTCAGCTACACCGCCTGGGGCTATTACAAAATGTGGGGTCGCCTGACCACTGACTTTATTGAAGATAACCAATATTCAACCTACTGAGGAGCCTTGAAAATGTGGTATTTCGCATGGATTCTGGGCGTACTGCTCGCCTGTTCATTCGGCCTGATTAATGCCTTGTGGCTGGAAGTTAACGAAAACCTGGATCGCGAGCCTGATCCAGATGATGCGCCATGACGGCTCCGGTCGACTATCGTCGCTATGGCCCGCTGTATGCGGGCTGGGCGAGAGCTCTGTCGTTTCTGTTGGCGGTCGGACTGTCGGTTGCGTTACTGGCTATGCCTCAGCTAGTGGCAACCGATACGCGTGAGCTGGAGCATGGGCCTCTTTCACTCGGCCTTCTGGGGATCAGTGCAGGCTTTATTCATGGTGTGGGCTACGTACCTTTGATGGCTGTCTGGCGCTGGCTTTTCAGTCCTTATGTGGCATGGCCTCTGATGCTTTGGTGTGCCTGGTGGTGGTCTGAGGTCATCTGGGCCTGGTGATTCCGGCAAATGGTGATTCAACAGGAGAGGCTTGTTTTTGAGTATTCCTGTGTGGTTATATTGAAGAAGACAAAGCTCGTTAACTGGAGTGGTATTTATGAGTGTAATGACCCGCGATGATCTGCTTGCAGAAGCACGTGCATACGTAAACCCCGTCGAAGCCGATGCTGCACAGGCGATGTTAGACGCTGGCACTAAAGTGCTTGATGTTCGTGAACCCGCTGAATACATGATGGGACACCTGCCGGGGGCAGAGAATGTTCCCCGTGGTGTGCTCGAATTCAAAGTGGCCGATCATCCTTTGTTGGCTGATAAAGACGCTGAAATACTCCTCTATTGCAAAAATGGGGGGCGCAGTACCCTGGCGGCCCACACGCTGAAACGCATGGGGTTTTCTAACGTGAAAATGCTGGTGGGCGGCTACGATGGCTGGGAAGGGCATAAGGTAGAAACTGATCCTAGTGTTTATAAGTAAAAAAGCAGTCAGCAAAAATAGTATTTTCTCTTTCTGAATCAGTGGGTGTCATTATGGCTAGCAGATCGAAAAGCGCATTTAAAAAAGCATCGAAAAATGAAATTCTACTACCTTTGCTGCTGTCGGCTATCGGCCTGTTAAGCAGTGTCAGTGTGCAGTCTGATGGTCCCGCTGGTGATGTCTCAGAAGATTATATGGTGGTCGAAGCGCGGGCTCAGACAAAAGCCTTTGCACAGGGCCTGAAAGAAACCCTGATGCAAGGCATGAAGTCCGAAGGACCTCTGGCGGCAATCCAGCTCTGCAATACCGAGGCACCAGATATTGCTGCAGCACACAGCAAAGATGGTTGGGAGGTTGGCCGGACATCGGAGAAACTCCGTAACCCGAATAACGCGCCGGATGCATGGGAGTCCGCCGTGCTTAACTCCTTCGCGCAACGTGCAGCCGCCGGTGAACCGCTGGCGACCATGGAGGCCTCTTCGCGTGAGGGCGGTACCTTTCGTTATATGAAGGCCATTCCTGTCGGAGGGCCCTGCGTGGTCTGTCATGGTGAGCAGCTGGCTGAGCCGGTAGCTACCCGTCTCAGCGAGCTTTATCCAGAGGACAATGCGCGGGGTTACCAGCCTGGCGACCTGCGTGGGGCGTTCACTCTGACTTACACCTTTGAAAAGCAGTAACTCGTCCGGAGTTCTGATAGTCAGTAACAGGAGCTTGGAGAGATGGAACACAAAGTATCTGTCACCTGGAAGAAAGACGGCGAATTCAGTCATGAGGGCTTTGAACGGCGACACGATATCGCTTTCAAGTCGCAGGTTCACCTGCCCGCCGGCGGCGCTGGTAATGATTTCGGTGCTGACCCGGAGCAGATGCTGGCGGCGGCAATGTCGAGCTGCCATATGCAAACCTTCCTAGCGTTGGCGGCTAAAAAGCGCTTAATTGTTGAGTCATATCACGATGATGCCGAAGCTGTGCTGGCACAAAGGGAAGATGGCAAATTCTATATTGCCACCCTGATCCTCCGGCCACGCGTGCAGTTTGGTGGTGATAAGGTGCCGGATCAGGCAGCCATCGATGCCATGCATGGTAAGGCGCATGAGCATTGTTTCGTCGCTAATTCGGTGCTCTCAGAGGTTGTTCTCGAGCCTGTTTATTAAAAGTTCGTGTAGTAGGTACAGGAGTAGGTCTGAGGTAAAAACGAACTTTTTTGAAAAAAATCACATCCAGTTTCTGAGCTGCCCCGTACAGGTAAATACACATTAAGTGTTTAACCTGAAATCGGGAGCAGTTATGAAAACGCACGCCACACTTCTGCTCGGTGCGATTACCGCGCTGACAGCTATGAATGCAAGCGCTTCGAGTCACCGAGAAGCACCAAACGTCACCCGCCTGCCGGCCATTGATTCTACGGACTTCTATGCGTTCCGCAGTTATGAAACCGGGCGTGAAAACTACGTGACTCTGGTTGCGAACTATATCCCGCTGCAGGACGCCTATGGCGGCCCTAATTACTTCGCGATGGACCCAAATGCTCTGTACGAGATTCACATCGATAATGATGGGGATGCCGTTGAAGACATTACTTTCCAGTTCCGTTTTCAGCAGATGCTGGGTGCTATGGGAAGCGGTGTCGCTCTGCCGATTGGCGAAGGCGAGAATCAGAAAAGCGTCGCCATTCCTCTGAAAAACTTCGGCAACGTTGATACCGATGGCAGCGCCAACTTCTACGAAACCTACAGCATCAAAAAAGTCAGCGGCGATCGTCGTACTGGTTCTGCAATCAGCCTGACCGATGGCTCTGGTGAAGCGACTTTTACTAAGCCACTCGACAATATTGGTGAGAAGTCATTTACCGACTATGAGGCTTACGCAGGCGGTTTTGTACACGACCTGACTATTCCTGGATGTGACGCGGGCGGTAAGGTATTTGTTGGCCAGCGTAAAGACCCGTTCGTCGTGAATCTGGGTAAAACATTCGACCTCGTGAATTACGTCCCTCTCGATGGTGATGGCAGTGCACAGGACGATGCAAACGACGATCTGGCAGATAAAAACGTCACCTCTATTGCTCTGGAAGTACCGATCTCGTGTGTCACTGGGTCTGGTAACGGTGTGATTGGTGCCTGGACCAGCGCCAGCCAGCAGCAGGCTCGTATTCTTAATCCAGAAGCATCTTTCGCTAAGCCAGAAGTCAATGGCGGTGCCTGGACTCAGGTATCACGCCTGGGTATGCCGCTGGTGAACGAAGTTGTCATTGGTCTGAGCGATAAAGACACCTTTAACGCCTCTGAGCCTAAAGACGATGGTCAGTTCGCAGATTACGTGACTCATCCAACCCTGCCTGCTTTGCTGGACATTCTGTTCCGTGACGCGCTGGGTGCATCAGACAACATTGCTCCATCGAATATTCCGCGTACCGACCTCGTTACTGCGTTCCTGACCGGCTTCCCTGGTGTGAACCAGCAGTCGACGGTTACCGCTTCTGAGATGGTACGTCTGAACACTGGTATCGCCGCGACAGCATCAGCTGATCAGAGCGCGTTTGGTGTCGTTGCCGGAGACCTGGCGGGCTTCCCGAATGGTCGTCGCCCGGGTGATGATGTTGTGGATATTGCACTACGTGTCGTGATGGGCGCTCTGTGTCATCCAGTCGACCTCGATGGTGACGGCAATGCGACAGATGATCTGGGTCTATGTGAGCCAGCTGATGCGCCAACGGGTGACCAGCCTTTCTCTGACCTGGCTCCGATCGATTCGACTTATGTCAGCGACACCTTCCCATACTTGCTGACGCCGCTTGCAGGTTCAGTAAACCCTTAAGGCCAGCAACTGTGAAGTAAGGAGTGTTATATGAAAACGCATCACTTATTAATGATTGGGAGCATCGTACTGTTAAGTGCATGCTCTGACAGCAGCAACAACAATTCGACCGTCGATCTTCCTGATCTTGATGACGGTGTTGCTGAGCAGACTGAAGTTCTGCTGACAGAACTGGTCGATGATATTTTTATGGCGTCTGAAAATTCAGAGCCAGTAAAAATTAACGACCTTGAAATTGTTGATGACGCAGACGAGTTCTCTTTCTCGTATCTCACTGGGGGTGAGTAACCTTTCGGGGCTGTTCTGCAGCCCCGTTTTTTCTCACCAGAAGGATAGATAATTAATCGGGTAAAATATTATGTTCAGTGGCTTACTAAAGAATCTTTGTTTCGGTATTTCTAAGACGGTTATTCTACTGCCTGTTCTCGCCACTCCGGCATTGGCTGATGTTTCCTGGTCTGAACCTGACGACAACATGGTCGTCGCTCGTTGGAGTAAAGAAGAGCTTAAGCCACTGCCTCAAACACATGTACAGCGCATGGATGAAATAAAAAAGCATTTTGAGCATGCCGACAAGCCTGGCGAATCATGGCGGTATGATCGTATTTACGTTCTGATGGATGGCTTGGAGTATGAACGTGGCGCAGTATCTGAGATACCGGTAGACGAGCTGACTTATTATCGTGCCCGCCTGTTACAACATCGACATGAATTTGCCCGGGCTGCGAGCTTGCTGCAGAAAATCCACTCCGATTCTGCGTATTACAGCAGTGCACGCCTGATGATGGCACAGGTATATGGTGAGCAGAATCAAGAAAAAGCAGCACGAGAAGCTTGCGTTTCTCTTATTTTGGAGCAATCAGATCTCGCCGCCGTTTGTAGTATCGGCTTGCAAAGCACGGCGGGATCAGCAGGCCACGGCATACTGACAGCGCTGCTCGAGCGACTGAGTCATGACAACTCACCACAAGGGCGTAGTCTCTCAGCCTGGGCGCTTTACCAGAAAAGCAAAAGCTATCTTAACGAAGGAAAGTACGCTGAAGTTGAAGCACTCTATGAGCAATGGTCAGACGACGAGCTTCTTAGCGTTGCTGACCTGGTACATCGCAGCGAAGCGTTGCTGCGAAATAAACAACCTGAAAAAGTCATGGCCCTCTTACGGGACTATGGTTTTGCCAATTATCCGGACGATGCATTAATTGTTCAACTTGCACGCGCAGAGCAACAGATCGGCAGTGCTGAGTTGTATTGGAGAAATTATGCCGAAGAGCGTATCAGCCAACGCATAAAACGCCGTGATCAGAGTTACTCAGAGTTGATTTCTCTGTATTTCTCGACCGTCGGAAAGAACGCTGAAGAGCGTAATCTGAGCTGGTTGTCGCAAGTAAATAACGCACAGAAAAATAATTATGTTGCTGCACAGGGAGAGCTGCTATGAGACGTTTTATTCTCCTGATTCTGGCTCTGTTACCAACGATGACTTTGGCTCATCAAAGCAGCACTGCACTACTGACACTCAAAGAAACAACGGATGGATTGCGTGGCTCGGTTCAATGGCAGTTGATTGACCTTGAGCAAGGCCTGGGGCTGGACCAGAATCGTGATGGTGAACTCCTCTGGGGAGAAGTGAAGGCCATGACACCGGAGATCCGGGCTTATGTCGGCCGACATCTCAAGGTTCAGCAGGGGGGCGAAGCGTGCACCCCACAGTTCAATGTTCCTCTGAGGTTTAATAATGCTCGCGGCGTTATGGCCTCGGCGATTGTTCCTGTGACGTATGTATGTGCCTCTGAAGGACGCGTCGAAGTGTCATATACCGGATTATTTTCACTGCTTCCTGAACACCGTTTATTGTGGGATCTCTCGTCTGGTGACCTGACTCGTCAGGGGGGGCTGGAATCCTCAGGTAGTTTTTCTATTAACCCGGAAATGACGACTGCACAGCTGAACCAGCAGACGTTTTCTGAGTTTTTCGTTCAGGGCATCATTCATATTCTGCTTGGCCCTGACCACGTAGCTTTCCTGCTCACCTTGCTGTTGGTCTCAGTTCTGGTGCAACAGAAGAAAGACTGGCAACCAGCAGCAGATGTGCGGACCTGTGTTAAAACCGCTCTGCTGTACGTAACTACCTTTACCATTGCCCATTCACTGACTCTGAGTGCCAGTGCCTTGGGGTGGTTAGCACTACCCGGTTATTGGGTTGAGCTGATCATCGCTGCGTCTGTGGTGGTTGCAGCGTTGCATAACCTTCGCCCTTACTTACCAGCCAGTGCGGTCGTCGTATTCCTGTTTGGTCTGGTACACGGTTTCGGCTTTGCCAGTGTGCTTGGTGAACTGACGACGGGGACAGGCAACATAGCCTGGGCCTTGTTTGGCTTTAACCTGGGTGTTGAGGCAGGGCAGGTTGCAATTACGCTGTTGGTTATGCCGATTTTGATTAGCCTGCGCCGCCTGAGCTGGTATCGTCAGGTGCTGGTGCGGTACCTTTCGGCGGCACTGGCTGCGCTGGGAAGTTACTGGGTGTTAGCGCGGATCTGACCAAGGTCAGAGACATCTCACGCGCACTCAATGCAGCGTGTGCTGTAAGGAACGGCGATCAGGCGAGCTTCGGTAATCTGATCGCCACACTGGTCACAGATGCCGTATTGACCAAGGGCGATGCGCTTCAGGGCATCACGTATGTGATCCGCTTCATGCAGCGCCTCGTCAGCGATAACGCTAAGGACTTCGTCATTGGCGGACTCCGTCGCTTGCTCTTTGAAGTCAGCAGACAGAGGTTCGTCTCGATGACTGGCGTGACGTGAGGCTTTATCTGAACGCGTTTCGAGTGCCTCTAGGCGGTCAAGAAGGTCGATGCGTATTTTCTCAATGTTCATACTTTCTCCCTATATTGGGTCTGTCAGAACCTATAAGTCCCTATCTCTCAGAATACACCCGGGGTAACCTGAAACCTTGATATGAATCATCATCAGGCACGGTGCGTAAATGCCATCTAATCTGAATGACGGAGCTATCCGTATATAGTCATAACTATCATCAAAGGAGTTATTCTGTATGGATCCAGAGTTTCAGCTACAGCTCATCAGAGCGGTGGCTCGCGGTGAGCGGCCAGCGTTCGAAGAACTGTACCAGGCGACCGGGCCCAAACTGTATGGCGTCGCCATGCAGTTGATGCGCTCGCCTGAGCGGGCCGAAGAAGCCCTACAGGAAGCATTTGTCAAAATCTGGCATAACGCCGCGGATTATCATCAGGGGCGTGGCAGTGTCATGACCTGGATGAGCAGTATCGTGCGTTATCGATGTATCGATCTGCTGAGGTCAAAGAGCGCAAAGGAGGACCGACAGGATTCTCTCGATGAAGAGGGTGCCCCGGAACTGATTGCCCCGGAGCAACCAGAGGATCCTGACAATCAGGCTCTGGAGCGTTGTATGCAAACGCTGGAAACCCATGATCTGCAGTATATTCACCTGGCTTATTATCGTGGCATGACGCACGCGGAAATTCAGGCCCACACGGGAACGCCATTGGGTACCGTGAAAAGTTGGATACGTCGTGGCCTTCAACGTCTGAAGAGGTGTCTTGAAGAATGAATTATCTTAATGACGAACGTCTTGATGCACTCGCTGCAGATTATGTCATGGGTACCATGCAGGGCCAGGCTCGTCGCCGCTTTGTGCGTCTGATGCAGGCCTACCAGAAAGTACGTGAGCGAGTATGGCATTGGGAGCAGCTACTGGCGCCCATGAATGCCAGAGTCGAAGACCAACAGCCCCCTGAGCGTGTGTGGCAGGAAATCAGTCGTCGTATCGGCTTTATTGATACAACACAGACTGCCGCCAATGACGAGCCTCCGGGCAAAGGCGTGATGGCCTGGGCTGGTGGCTTTGCGACTGCCGCAGTGTTGTTAATCGGCGTGTTCCTGATGCGCCCAGATCCAACCGTTGTGCCTGGAGTCGTACCAGAAACTATGATCGAGCAGGTTGCTGTGTTTACGCAGGATGACCAGCCTCTGTGGTTGATGGAAGTCGCCGGTAATGAACTGACCGTACAGGCAACAGCTGCCGTGGAAACATCGGATCAGCATGATTATGAACTCTGGATTGTGCCCGAAGATGGCAGCGCGCCAGTATCGCTGGGTCTGATGCCAGAAAGCGGACGTATTACGCGGGCCCTTGCGGTGAATACCCACGACATTGCCATTAAAGCGGTCGCCGTCAGTCTTGAGGCGCCGGGCGGTTCTGTTACCGGAGCACCGGGCGAAGTTCTGTACGTGACTGGATTAACGATTCTGTAGTTTTAAGCAGAAGGCTGACTAAGGCGCAAAAAAAAGCCGGCACAAGGCGCCGGCTTTTTTATTCCTCCTCAATGCAGCTGTGGCCGCAATGCCTTTTTTCTGGAATAAAAGTGTTTATACTCTTAGGCCTAATCAGGACTAGATCGCTATTCTGAATCAGAGACAAGGACGCCACTTAATGTTTTCCAATAGCGCCTCCGCTGAGAATCGGTTGAATTCCGACCAGCCCGTTAACATGACTCCTGAAGCCACACGGGGTTATCAAATACTCGTGCAATTAGCGGGAAGCGATAACTACTACTGGGCACAAATCGCAGTTGAGGTAGTGGATGAGCTGCTCTCAGGTCTCCTTCCGGAAAACAGTATCCTGATTGCCTCTCATCCTACTTCTGAAACAGATAGAAATGAGTACGTACTTACTCTGCCCGGATGTAAGGTGCACTTCGAGAAGTCGTCTGCTGGCCTCTGCTCTGTTGATTTCTGTAAGATCCTTTCTCTTGAGGTGGATACTAGCTATGGCGAAAGGGCTGCAGCTGGGGGTAATCCCGGTCTTTACTCTGCATCCAGAATCGAAGACGGGTGGGACGTTGATCGTAAGCCGTGCGGGTTTATAGCGGAAGAGAAAAACCGGCTCGTGGCTATCTGTGATAGTGTTTATAAAAGCCCCTCTGAGGCTGCCGAAATTGTAGCGAGACGTATTTGCCAGGCGCCAATGTCCGGTGGTGCTTTAATGGTTAAAGATGATGGATTTGACCTGCACTTTACTCCGGGCGAAAGGTCGTTTGGTGGATGGAAGAATTACCACAAAGCTGTTCGCCCTAACCAGAATACCGAAGCTCATGAGTCAGCACTGCTTTTAGCGAGCGCAATGTACCAAGCTAAGGATGTGAAGGGAGTTGCCTGGATATCAGAGGACGGTGGCTCAGCGGTACTAACTCAGGCAATGACGATTCTGAGTGAAAGAGGGGTTAAATTGCCAAATCATACAGCGTTCCTCTTTAATCCAACTACGCCGCCTGATATAGCGCTTAAAGCCGCACAGAGTATTGGCTTGAATCTGGATAGTGAATTTACTGTATGCCGCTCGTTCAATATTGTCGGTAATGGAGTAAGGTTAGCCACGTTTAATATTCTGAAGTTTATTTTTACGGCTTATTTTACCTTCCTTAGCTGTGCGGCCTTATTGGGGTTTCTACCGGATGTTTTACCAGACGGTATCATGAGATTACTGATAGACTTACAGGTAAGATTTGATGGGCGTTTCTGATGTGTGAATTTTTTAGTAATTCCAAATTAAAGCGTTACGCCTGAGTAATAGCCGTATGCTGATCTCTCTTAGGCTAGCGAGTACTAACAGAGTGCAGGAGTTTATGGCGAGCCGGGATAGCTTCCGCCTTAGGCTACAGTCTGCTTTTATCTTGCTCGCTCAGTACTCCCCTCAAAACAAAGCAATTCTCGAAGTTAAACATAATGTTCATGGCTGGCTTAAAGTCTGCGACAGTGAGCATAGATACCCAATTATTCAGAATCCCTTGTTACTGGATTTCAGCCATCTCTGGTTAGCTATTGAGTACACTCTGGCAGAGGGGGATAGCTGGCCCAGCGAAGCCGAAAAACAGCGATTGAAGCTCGAGCGTCAGGTTAAGCAAAGGGCAGAGGAAGCAGAACTAAGGCGTCGTCGGTTTAAGGTGATTAAGTAGTCATATCACTTAATTCAGCGGCCACAAAAAAAGCCGGCACAAGGTGCCACTGCTGTCCCACAGTTTTGGGATCATATAACGAGCCTCATCTGAGGCTCGT
>NZ_CFHJLR010000026.1:0-41054 GCF_984348125.1 Thalassolituus sp. | reverse complement strand
GGTATCAGATTGATGGGGTGAAGGTGCCCCATCAACCATTAAATCCGTATACCCCATATTTCTAAGCCTGTTTTTAAAAGAGGAAAATCATCCTGGATGTGTTCAGAGTGACTATACCGTTGAACAATTCGGGCGTCAGTAGAGAGTCGCTTTTATCCTGAGTCAGATCAGATTCTGACTCAGAATGTTAACTCCGTCGGCTTTGCCCATGGCATAGGCTTCGTCCAGAATCTGCATATCTGTAGTAAATTGTCCGGCAGAGAACGCTTCAGGAGGACACAACTCGATCACCTGGCAGTCGTCAGGTGGGTTACGAATAAAATCGAGCGCTTCGTTGTATTCAATATGACGGCGCTGCAATCGACGCGCTACCGCCGGGTACTGCCGCAGGATATACGGGAACAGATGCCGGAAACGGTAAGCCTGCTTACGGTAAGAAGCCGGATTAGAACGTATCACCATAATTTTACGAGCACCACGACGATACGCTTCTTTTACGGGGAGGGAGTCGGCGACACCGCCATCCAACCAGGTACGTCCACGAAACCTGATTGAGTCTCTGAATGCCAGAGGCATAGCGGCAGAGCACTTAATTGCCTGAAACAGTTCATGACGCTCAGGAGCAATGTAGTCAGCCTCTCCTGTTTCGGCATCAGTAACAACGGCAAGAAAGCGGCCTTTGTGCTTATCGATTTCGTCGAGGCCAATATCAAGCTCGCGCTCGGTAATATCCCACAACCATTCAATATCGATCAGGTGGCCGCCACGTAGAAAGCGCCGAAGACTTTTAAACTCGGGCCGACGGCAGTAGTCGGTGATGACTTTATAGTTGCGCCCATATTTTTTTCCGATATAGGCCGCTGTATTCGACGCGCCCGCCGAGACACCGAAATACCAATCAAAGGGATAATAATCTGCACGGATAAACTCATCCAGGACGCCTGCACTGTATATCCCGCGCATGGCTCCCCCTTCCACGATAAGGGCCGATTCCACCTTGCTTACCTCTGGTATCTGCGCCGCCTCAGTCATTTGAATAACTGTGTCCGTAATCGTGTGATGAGGAGAATGTACAGGTCATTGCGTCCAGATCCTCTTCGCCGACCAGCCCTAACTTAAGGAACTGATCTTTATCGAACATAGCGAATTCGGACGATGAAGAAGCCAGTAGCTCTCCGCTTTCGTCATGCAGCTCGCCGACGAGGAGAAACTTCCGACGATTTTTCTGCTCCTTGATCCAGCCCGTTGCCGTTACCGTCTGGTCGACGTAAACAGGCTTCTGGAACGTGACGTTCAGGTCTCTGGTCAGTGGGTACTTATTAGTGAAATACATACTGGCCCAACCCATCACCTCATCCAGAATGGTTGAGGTAACTCCACCATGGGCAAGCTTCGCCCAGCCACGAAGGTGCTCCGGAATCGTCACAACCGTTCTGACCTTCTCGCCATCGGTTTCGAAATTCATATTCAGGCCGTGAGGATTTTCTGTACCGCAGCCAAAACAGCGGTGATCAGCTTTGCTGATGGGTTGCCATGGCATGATGTGCTCTCTTACCGGGAAAAATAATCAGGACAGCATTATGCAAAGTCGGGCGGGATTTGTCCCCGTCTGGCCGCAATTGGCCAGCCCGTGACGTGCACCAGTCTGTTCCAAAGATCTGATTGCCGGCAGAAACGAATCCCGGATGGCTACTGCAAGATGGCTTTTGCCAGATGGTTACTGCAAATTAATGCGAGGCACTCTTTGCGTCAGTCGGCAGTACAACTCGTAGCTGATCGTCCCCGCCAATCGCGCTACCTCATCCACATCCACCAGCTCCCCCCAGAGCTCAACTGGAGAACCGATGGTCGCTTCTGGAACATCCGTAATATCGACGGTCAGCATATCCATGGATACTCGCCCAACCAATTCGCAACGCTGGCCAGCGACATTAACGGGCGTTCCGCTGGGGGCATGACGCGGGTAGCCATCACCGTAGCCGATGGCGACCACACCAATACGGCTGTCACGAGGCGCCGTCCACGTGCAGCCATAGCCAACAGTGTCTCCCGCCTTTACGGTGTGCACACTGATCAAAGCCGACTGCAGCGTCATTACAGGTTTCAGACCTGCCTCGCCTGCACTGATGTCTTCGCAAGGGGAGCTTCCGTACAGCATGATACCGGGACGCATAACCTTTTCTTCCGCAACGCCACCACGGATGACAGAGGCACTGTTACTTAGACTGAGAGGAACCGGCCAGGCATGACTGATCATCCGCTGCTTCTGCTCTTCGTAGAAAGAGGTATCCGCCTCATCCGAGGTAGCAAAGTGGCTCATGACATGCCGGAGGATCAGACCGCGATCATTGCGGATGCGAGCAATCATTTCAGGGGCATCTTCCAGCTTTACGCCGAGTCGGTTCATCCCACTACTGACCTTGAGCCAGACCGCCACATCATCAGAAAGTTGAGCTTCTGCACGATCTTTCAGTTGTTGAGGGTGATGAACCGCAAGCTGAATATGGTGCTCTGATGCCTGCTCCCATTCCTCAGCATCGTAGGCGCCTTCTAAGACAAGAATAGGCTGACGGATACCTGCATTGCGCAGTTTTACCGCTTCATCAACACAGGCAACGGCAAACCCATCGGCTTCACCACTGAGTGCATTGGCACAGGCCACCATGCCATGGCCATAGCCGTCGGACTTGATCACGGCGTACGCCTCATGAGAGGTAGCTTCGCGTGCTTTTCGATAATTGTGACGCAGATTCGACCATTTCAGCAGGGCACGTGTCGGACGGGTCATAGGCGTATGAAGATTCCTGAAAATCAGTACAATGTTGGGTTCGCGCCGGTGCGAACACCGGAGCGCTTATGTCATTATGTCAGCCTTACTTACACCCCGGAAGTCGTTCATGCCCGTTCATCCGCTAATCAGCGATCATGCCATCAGTCTCTCTGCGACACTCGCGGCAACGATCGGGCTCGAAGAAGCAATACTGCTGTCGGTTCTTAATGACGCCGCACGCCTGCAAACCCAGCCTCAGGCACGTCTGAACAGCGATACTCTCCGGCGCCAGGTGCCGTTCTGGGACGACAGCACCATAGTGCGGGTACTGGATTCCCTGACAGCCAAAGGATTGTTGCAGTTGCACGGCCCGGCTTTTACTCAGGCTGCGGGCATCGTATTCAGCTTTGGTAATGCCCCTACGCCTCAGATCGCACCCGAGCGCAATACATCCCCTGCTCAGTCAGTGACGGTTCAACGAGTAGCTGCGCAGCCGCAGAGTAAGCCACAACCGACCCGTCCTGCGCCTATGCCTGAGCAATGGCAACCCTCTGAGGAAGCCGTTCAGCGACTTGAGCAACATGGCATTCCTCGCGCGTTTTCGTTTTCACAGCTTGATGCCTTCATACTGCAGGGGCAGGAACAGGGCTCAAACCGTAATGACTGGAACACACGCTTCTTCCGTTTTATAAAAAATCAGTGGGTCTATGCGCAGAACGACGCTGGCCGTTTCCGGCGACAGCAGGAACGGACAGGCTTTCAGCCAACTCAGGAAGAAGCCCAGCCCATTACCGGAGACTGGCAACCCAGCAGCGATGCATTGCAGATCCTGCAGCGCGCGGGTATCGATCCGCAGTTTATTGAAGATGCAGTGCCCGAATTTGTTCTCTATTGGCAGGAGCGCGGCGACGTATTCAAAACCTGGAACAGCAAATTTATTCAGCATGTCCGCCAACAGTGGGCGCGTTACACCGCCGCCGTTGAACACTCACCTATGCCTACCCGCATCGAGAGCAACTGGCAGCCCGCCGAAGACTGTTACGACATTCTGGGCATGGGCCATATTCCACGCGAATTCGCCAGCGCACTGGTCGCCGAGTTTGTTTTATACTGGCGGGATTCGAATCAGGTACACAACAGTTGGAATAGCCGCTTCTTACAATACGTGAAGCAGCAATGGGCGAAACGACACGCTCAATCCTCTGGCAATCCAACAGGAGCCAACAATGGACAGCAAGCAGGTACTCAACCGGGTTACTCAACAGCTGAAGCAAGCGTCAGCCGACTCAGTGACACCAGCTGGGCAAAATAGCGCGCCAAGCGACGACCAGCTGTCTGCCATTAACCAGATTTTTGAGCTCTTCAGATTTAACTATCACAACCAGTTTCTGAAGGCGTTTCCCGACCTCGACACCATGAATATGGCGAAACGACTGTGGTTGCGCCTGCTCGGGGACTACAGTGGTGAAGTCATCATGCGTGCCGCTGAAAAAGCGGTAAAAGAAAATGGCTGGCTACCTAACGTTCACGAAGTACTGGCACGCTGTGACGTTGCTGAAGTACTGGGCCTTCCCGCCGCTCACGCAGCTTACGTCGAAGCCTGCCGGGCACCATCGCCGAAGAAAGAGTTTAACTGGAGCCACCCCGCGGTCTATTTCGCCGGGCGCGCAACTGACTGGTTTTTTATTGCCAACGAACCCGAAGAAAAAGTCTTCCCGGTTTTTAAAAGAAATTACGACCTCTTATTAAACCGCATACAAAATGGCGAAGATCTGGAAATTGATCTTCCTCGTGCTCTCCCACAAGAAACCACAACGCCGCTTTCCCGTGATGAGCAAAAAGACCGCTTGAAAAACCTTATGGCAGACCTCTGACATGTTTCTTGAAGAGCAAGGTATTCACTGTCCGTATTGTGGCGAATATCAAACCGTCTTTATTGATCCGAGCGATGTGGAAGAAGAAAACTATATTCAGGATTGCCAGGTCTGCTGCCGGCCTATCCATTTTCACTTGTCCGAGGAATTCGATGGCAGCGTGTCGTTGAGTATCTCTCACGAGAACGACTCCTGAAGACCGAGCTTTACTCTTGCATCATAAAAAAGGCCGCATCTGCGGCCTTTTTTATTCTGTCAGCGAGCGTGAAATTACGCCTTCAGCTCTCCTGTAAGTAAGGAGTAAACATCCAGATCAATATCTTCGCCTTCAAACTCCTGCTGAGAAGGCAGCGTGCCTTCGCATGAAAAGCCCAACGCAGTCAGTAGCTTGCTCTGACCGTCACTACCCGCTCTCAAACGCATTTCCA
Source organism: Thalassolituus sp. (assembly GCF_984348125.1). NCBI lineage: Bacteria > Pseudomonadati > Pseudomonadota > Gammaproteobacteria > Oceanospirillales > Oceanospirillaceae > Thalassolituus > Thalassolituus sp. The sequence goes on along the minus strand of NZ_CFHJLR010000026.1, from coordinate 35,982 downwards.
GGCGATGTAAATGCAGGTCCTGTGATAGGTAATTTACAATAACAGGAAGCACTTCCTGCAATTCTTCAAGACCACACCGGTCCGACAGCTCCCATTGCATCTGAGCGTTCAGCATCATCCAGTTGATGTACTGAATGCCGATACGTGCAATAACGTCTCCGTCTGACTTACGTTCGATCAACCAGAAGGCCGCTTCACGCGTCTCGAATCGCATTGCGATTCTACGTAATTCATCCAGCGCCTGAGCTTCAACAGTCATAGGCAAACGCGGAATATGAGCTACTGTCGAGTTTTTACTCAGCAGCTTAAACAGTGCTGCTCCGTCCTCATCAGAAACCGGCAGGCGAATAAAAAAGTGTTCTGTTTCGAAGTTCCAACTCATCAGGACTCCCCTCTTTTATTTGCATTGAGGTTCTGGCCCAGTTCGTCATCGTCACCCAGTTTTCTCGGTACGGGCTTATCGTCACTGGACACCCAATGATATTGCTCTACATCTGAGAACTCGGTATTCCCAGTGCGCCAGCCGTCGCGCAAGCGCGCAGCCAAAGTAAAACCACATTCTGAGAGCGCGACTTTAATATCGTCAGACTGACCTTCAATCCACTGATAAGCAAAATTACGGACGTGGTATTTTTTGCTCAGGAATCCGATCGCTGCTTTCAATGCCCCCGCTCGCTCTTCTACCGTTAAAGCGGGTAAGCCATCAACGCGCATCACAATTCGCAGATTTGACGGCTGCCAGTCAAATCCACTGACCATGCCTTTGATCTGCCCGTCCGTTTCGATAGCCCACATCATCCCACGCTGAGTGGCAGCCATCTGAACACTGTAATCAATCATACGATTCAGCTGCTCTTTGTCTTCAAGAGGGCGCTGGCCGGGTATTTCAGGATGTTTGTACAGTTCGAATAAACCGTCGATATCGTCGTAGTGCAGCGGTTTGATGCAACCGCCCGGGATCTCCAGCTCGGGAGTAAATTTCATGGGAACTACCTACTGATTAAAATCGGGCTGATGACGAATCAATATTCGTCATCACCGTCATAGCCATGAGCAAGGTTTTCGAATCGGGTGTATTTACCAATAAATGCCAGACGGTCGATACCAATCGGACCATTACGGTGTTTACCGGTAATAATTTCGGCAATGCCTTTATCGGGAGAGTCTTCGTTATAGACCTCATCACGATAAATAAACTGAATAATATCCGCATCCTGCTCGATCGCACCGGATTCACGCAAGTCAGAGTTCACTGGCCGCTTATTCGGACGCTGCTCCAGTGACCGGTTAAGCTGTGACAGGGCAATCATTGGGCAGTTAAATTCTTTGGCGATGATCTTAAGGGTTCGCGAGATTTCAGAAATCTCCTGCGTCCGCCCCTCAGAAGGGCCTGATACCCGCATCAACTGAAGGTAGTCGACCATGATCATGGCCAGATCATTATTGTTCTCGCGGTACACTTTACGTGCACGGGCACGCATTTCCTGCGGTGTGAGCGCAGCGGTGTCATCAATGTACAGCGGCAGGTCTTTCAGCATATTGACCGCAGCTGACAGCTTCGGCCAATCTTCATCAATTAACTTACCCGAACGGATTCGGGTCTGGTCGATTTTCCCGATCGAAGACAACATACGCATCACGATAGATTCTGACGGCATCTCAAGACTGAACACCAGACACGGTCGCTTGGTCGCCAGAAGCGCATTCTCTACCAGATTCATGGCGTAGGTGGTTTTACCCATGGATGGACGTGCCGCCACAATCACCAGGTCGGCTTTCTGGAAGCCCGAAGTCCTGTTATCAATCTCAGTAAAACCCGTTGTCAGACCCGTCAGCCCTTCAGGCTGATTAAACATCTGATCAAGCTGCTCAAGCGTATTTTTGAGGATAGGGGCAACCAACTCCGGGCCACCATCCTTGCGGTTGCCTTCGGCAATCTGGGCGATGGATTTTTCTGCATCGGATACCAGCGTGAGAGCGTCTGCACCGCCCGGCTCATAGGCCTTCTCGATGATGTCACTAGCGGCTTCGATCAGGCTACGCTGCTGTGAGCGTTCCGCGACAATGGTTGCATAGGCTGCACAGTTGTCGATTGAAGGGGTCATATCAACGAGCCGGCTCAAATAAGAGGCCCCGCCTGCTTTCTCAAGCTGTCCGCGCTCTTCAAGCTCTTCTGCGACAGTCACAACGTCAATCGGCTGCTCCTGAGCGACCAGGTGCTGGATAGCCCGGAAGATGATCCGATGATCGTGACGGTAGTAATCGGTATCCAGCAGGGTTTCTGAGACAGTCTCCCAGGCGCGCTCATCCAGCATCAGGGAGCCCAGCACTGATTGCTCTGCTTCAACTGAATGGGGTGGCATACGGCTACTGCCGACGCTTTCTGTATCCTGTCCGAATTCTTCGTTCATATCTTCAATGCAAAAAATAAAGGCACTATCAGTGGGAACCAATAGTGCCTTAATCTACCGCAATGAGCCATCATTGCGGCCACCGCGCGGTAATTACTTATTCAGCAACTACGTGCAGTTTCAGTACTGCTTCAACTTCTGGGTGCAGACGGATGGTGATGTCGTACTCACCTACCTGACGCACTGGGCCTTCTGGCAGCAGTACTTCAGATTTAGCCAGCTCAACACCAGCGGCAGAAGCCAGGTCTGCGACGTCACGGTTACCCAGTGAGCCGAAGAGCTTGCCTTCGTCGCCTGCTTTAACTGCGGCAGACAGTTCAATTTCGTTGATCTGCTCAGCGCGGGCCTGAGCGGCAGACAGCTTATCAGCAGCCTGAGCTTCCAGTTCTGCACGACGTGCTTCGAACTGTTCAACGTTTGCTTTAGTCGCAGGAACCGCTTTGCCCTGTGGGAACAGGAAGTTACGAGCGTAACCCGGACGAACAGTTACCTGATCACCCAGTGAACCCAGGTTTGCGATTTTTTCCAGCAGAATGATTTGCATGATGATTCCTCATTACAGGGTGACTTACTTATGAATTAATAAGCCACCGTGTCTTTTTGTCTCCCGACATTCATTCACGGATGCCGGGCTACGAAAATTAGTAATGATACAGTGTTAACCGTATCTCTTATTTGTCGTGCTGATCAGTGTATGGCAGCAGAGCAATGTAGCGAGCACGCTTGATTGCTGTAGAAAGCTGACGCTGATACTTTGCACGGGTACCGGTGATACGGCTTGGTACGATTTTGCCAGTTTCGGTAACGTAGCCTTTCAGAGTGTCCAGATCTTTGTAATCAATCTCGGTCACACCTTCAGCGGTGAAACGGCAGAACTTACGACGACGGAAAAAACGAGCCATGATCTGATCTCCTATTACTCAGCGTTGTCTTCAGCTGAAGATTCTTCTTGTTCAGCCTTTTCTTCAGACTGTTCGGTTTTCGCTTCAGAAGCTTCGTTGCGCTCAGCGCGACGACGGTCTTCACGGCTTTCTGCCGCTTTGATTGGAGACATTTCAGTCACAGCTTCGTCACGACGGATAACCATGTTACGCAGAACAGCGTCGTTGTAACGGAAGTTAGTAGTCAGTTCATCCAGCGCTTCCTGAGTACATTCAACGTTCATCAGGATGTAGTGCGCTTTGTGCACATCGTTGATTGGGTATGCCAGGTGACGACGGCCCCAGTCTTCGTAACGGTCGATCTTACCGCCAGTAGATTCGATGGTGTTGGTGTAACGCTCAACCATCGCAGGTACTTGTTCGCTCTGGTCCGGGTGAACCAGGAAAACGATTTCATAATGACGCATTTTCAGCTCCTTATGGGTTTATAGCCTTCCGGCCCATCCGGTAAGGCAAGGAGTCCGGATTTCCGTGCCATCACAGGGCACAGAAAAACGAAGGGCGGCGATTATATGTGATCAGGCCAGTGGATTCAATCCCGGACTGCGACACTCTGCCACATCCCCAGCGTTAACTACGGGCCCTACTATAGATAAGGGCTATGAGGGTGGCCTGACCCACGCAGCTGCTGGGGCAACTGTCTGTCCGTTGGCGGTAGCTGCGTACGTCATCCCCCAGCTCTTTCTTCAACCCCGGAACCCTCCTACACTGATAGCCTGACATCATTAACGGAACCGGGCCCATGCCCGACAGCCTCAAACATGGCATTGAAAGAGTGGATCATTGCAAAACAGGGTAAAGAGCGGCGATATCTGACCCGTTTCTCAATTGGCGCCACACTGTTTTTTGCCGGCGCAGGCGCCATGCTTTTCGCCGATAACCGAATATCGCCGTCTCTGGCTCAGGAAGTCGTGACGCTGATCGGTCTGACGACCGCAGCAAGCGGTGCCCTTATTTCTCTATGCGCCTATATAATGCTCACCCTACTTCGACTGTTTTCGGATACCCGCAATGACTGAACGCTTCCCGGACCTTGAGATTTACCTGATGAAAGGCGACCCAGCCAAAGTTACCGAGTGGCTACGTTCCGTGCTGGGAGAGATCAACACAATAAAGGACACCGGCGCTCATCAACACTGGCGTTCAGGCGGTATGGACATCTATATGAACGCCAACGCTGAAAAGAACTTCTCCAGCCTCTGGTTCAAACAGAACGATACGCCGTGGAATACCGACCTGGAAGCAGCACGAGCTGCCTGGCAAGCCTTAGAGACCGAAGTCCGCTGTAGCGACAGTGGCTGGGAAGAATCAGAAAGCGACTCCGGAAAAGAAGGCTGGGTGAAACTGAACGCCCGGGGCGAGAAGCCTTTCAACTGGTAATTTTGCTTTTTCTATCGAATGTGGCTTTTTTATCGAAGCAGCTTTCACTATCTAAAATCCAATTCTGATAGATATTTGCAATAAGCCAAATATTGCAACTGATAATAATTCGCATTAACTTATTCTTATCCGATGGAGGAAGAGCTAATGCGATCCATGCAACCAGTCCCAGACGACCCAAAGCCCTGTGATACTACCCCTGGTTTGTCCCGGCACGATCAATTTACAGTGCTTGAACTGAGCATCACCAATTACCGTTCGCTGAATAGTGAATTGTTGGATCATTATCTGGACACAGGTCTCGACCTTGCCATCAAGGCTGGAACCTCAGGCTTAACACGCCTGCAGGAAAGCTGGCTGCGCAGAATCTACACGACCCTACGTTCAATCAGCCTCGACCCAGAGTGCGAAGAAGCCTCCCGCACCCTCTGCTTCGATGCTCTGTATCAGGTGTTCTTTGCCCTACGCCATATGTACAAGGCTCGCCCAGGTGGTGAGCGCTGTTTACGCAATCTTGTCCGCGAGATGCAGTTCATCAGCCACCACCTGGTGTAGCTGCTATGCTCAAGCGAATTCCTTTACGTCCGACCGTCGAAAATCCTGCAACCACGGCCAGCGTTCCGATATCTTGCGCAGCTTTGATATGCACCGCAGGTTGCCCAGCAGACATTACCGAAAAACTCGCAGAGTCTCTGCCTGATGTCTGCTTTGACTGTTATTCGTCAGAAGTCACCAGCGCGCAGAATATCTGCCCATACAAAGATATTTATCTGCTGATTTCGGCGGAAGACATTATTGGTATTGAGGAAGACTGGCTGAATACCACAACGGCGTTCAAAGGCATCAGTCTGAAAGAACGAAATGTCTTTATTCAGGGTTATCGTAACGAATTATTAAGTCCCGACTGGGAAGCATTGTTGAGTACCTTTGCCAGCCGGGGAGCTGTGCCTGTCCTGCTGGATTCAGCACAGGCACAAGTTAATTTCTGATCTGCCTACGACTGGCGCATGACATGCTCAGAAGTTAACGTCCAAACAGCCAGGAAAAAATTGAGCGGAATAACTCAATTATCCTGCTGAAAAAATTCGTCGCCGGGCGCTCATCCCGGATGTCGACCACCAGCTGAACACTCTCTGCCCCATCACTGACTTCAATAGTTGCAGTTACAGGTAGCTGATTCAGCAGATCACGATCCGCCACACCAGAGAGAACCCCCATCGCACTCAGTGTCATGCCTTCTGGAAGCGTTAAGGCCTCATAAGACAGAAGGTCACCGTCAGCATCGCTCACATAAGTACTGAGGTCCAACTCGATGTTTTCATTGCGACGGGTAATCTCAATCGCAGGAATATCGGCTATCTGTTCTGGTGCAACATTGGGCGCTTCGATCATCAGACCAACGACAATCGGATCATGATCAGATGAACGGTAAGCATCTGGCGCGGCGTAGTTATCAACAGATGAATACGGCTGACCATTGGCTTCGGTCAGATAATCCACCAGCGAGTCTTCCACCGAGTTGATGTGCCAGGCATCGACACTCACCACCTGAGCCAGCAGATCGCTCGTCGCCAGTGCATGATCCAGAGAACCTAACAGGCCCGAAAAGGTATAGCTGTATGGCTGTTCTTCGGTGGCTGCTTCCGTGTACTTAAGATTGGTAAAACCAGCACTGTAGAAAGCCTGCATCGGGTCTTCCTGGCTGTAGGCATTCAGATCACCCAGAATCATGACCTGTTCATCGTCAGCAAGAAACTCGACCAGCGCCTGAGCTGCACGAGTACGGTTGATGTTGCAATTACCCTGACCATCGGCACCTTCGTTAGGCTCGTTACATGCTGAGCCCTTGGACTTCAGGTGGTTAACGGCAAAGGTAATTTCCTGACCATCAACATTAAAGGTCTGAATAAGCGCAGGACGGTTTTTGGTGTCGTCAAACAGTGGAGTGTTACTTTCATCCAGCGGTGAGTTACTGGAATCAAGGACACGAGCCGCACCGGCAGGCGATACGCGATCAGCGCGATAAATCAGACCGACGGCAATAGCATCTGTACCCAACCCTGAAGTCGCGCCACCCGGATTAATAACCGAGTACTCATCACCCGGCGCCTGAACGGCGTTCAATGCTTCTGTGAGTTCAACGATGGCGCTTTCAGGACCCCAGCCGTCGTTTTCCAGCTCCATCAGACCAATAACATCGGCATCCATGGCATCCAGAGCGGCAACGATTTTTGCCGTCTGCATATCGAGTGCGTCCTGAGTCGGTGCGCCACGAGAGGTCGGGAAGCCGCCACCCATGCCATCACCATTAAAGAAGTTGAGCACATTCATGCCGACAACAACCAGATTCGCCTGCTCAGACACCTGCGGCGCCAGTGTGCGTGGGTGTGTCGGATCAATGGTGACGGCCGAAGGAATAACCGTGTAATTATCGCGGAACGCGTTCATCACACCCTGGAATGCAGGGACGGAATAACCGATACGTACCGGGTTATCCGCAGAGAAACCAGAGGCATCCGGGAAAGGAATATATTCCGGATACGACGCCGACACACCGTCATCAACCAGCAGAGTATCCAGTACACGATTGGGCTCTGCGGCAAGCGCTTCTGGCGAGCCGGGTAACGCTATCTCAGTGCCCTGAAAATGCAGACGGGATGACACAGCAAACTGTCCGTAATTTCCGAAGCCATAACCGGTACCGAACAGGTCACTGATCAACAGCGACTGGTCGCTTTCAACCAGCATACCTTCGACCGCTTCAAATTCTGCCAGATCAGCAACCGGCAGTGTCATTTCAACCGCAGCCGGGAGCGCATTACCACTTGAGCAGACTGCGATGTCAGAGATATTGCTCAACTGAGTGACATTATTGTACTCACCGACGGTTGCCTGCAGACGTACACGATCACCAACAGAGACGTTTTCACTGTAGTTGTATACGAACACACCTTCGGATGTCATCGGATCAGCGTCGGCTTCGTTATCCGCCTGCTGTAACCAGAAGCCGCTGTACTGATACGAATAATCGCCGTTCGCCAGAGCGCCGCCCTGAAGGTCTGTTGTAACAATGGCTTCGACAATCACCTGCTGGCCATTTAGCGGGCTGGCATCATTGGTGATATCTGTAATCAGGCCCTGTATCGCACTGATCGGCGTCGCGGCGTCACCGCACGCACCCAGTGTTGGCTCAGGCTCACTGCCGCCACAGCTGTTCGCCTCACCAGGGGTCGGCAGGTCGGCGACAAATCCTTCGGTCTCGCGCGCACCACCAGAACAGCGCTGCAATGAATGCTGATCTTTGTTGCCGCTCATCGCCTCGTTCAATTGAGGCTGACCAGAATTCAGTAATACCAGCAGAGCGTCGTCATCACTGTCGTTAGTGTCGTAGACGACAGCGTCGATCAGGCCGTCAGTCGTAATCGGCGTATCATTCGGAAAATCTGAAGCCGGGCGGGAAAACAGCGCAACCGCATCTGCGCCGTTCTGAATCAGGTTACTGTCTGGTGACAGATCCAGATCACAGTTACTGACGTTGGTGTCGTCACCGCAAACAACAAAATAGCCGTCTGCATTGGTTTGAAAGCCATTCAGCGAAATAGATTCATAGCTGGCATCATCGCTGCCATTAAACAGAACCAGTGACAGCCCATTCAGTGACTGAGCACCAATGCCGCCATCATACAGCTCGATAAATTCGGCCGTATCTGTGCTGGGATTATCAGCATCGGTTTCATTAATAAGAATATCGGCATGAGCGGCGCTCGCAGAGAACATCGCCAGCCAGAGAAGAGAGTGTTTCATTACATCACCGTCCGGTAGAAAAACCAGCGGGTATTCAGTCAGAAACAGATGTCAGTGCCGGGTCACTTTTTTTACGGTTTTGCGGCGTATTTATTACCGTTTATTAAACGTATTTTTTATAAGGTTTCCCGGCAATCAGTAATAGCTTAGGAATTTTTCCGATCGAGCCAGCGCTGAACAATTTTACCCGTAGCCGAGCCCCAACCTTTCAGTTTCTCAACGGGAATAATTTTGTATTCATCCAATTCGTTTTCATCCAGGGTAATGACCCCTTCGGCATAGACATAAAAGCCGATGATAATCTGATTGTATTCATGGCCATTAAAGCCTTTGCCATCAAACAATTCGAAACCAATAAACTCCGCTCGTTCACCACGCAGGCCCAACTCTTCTTCGGTTTCCCGTAACGCACAGACCTCCGGTGTCTCGCCACGTTCCAGAAACCCCGTGATAATACTGTACTTACCCGCAGGCCAGAGTTTGTTGTGCGCCAGAACGACACCGTCCGGTGTTTCTACAATCACCGCCACCACGGGTGTCGGGTTATCCCAGAAAACAAAGCCGCACTGAACCGAGCAAGCGCGTCGCTCTTCACCGTCAATAACCTGAAGATTGATATCGGCTTTGCATTGCGGGCAGTATTTCATTCTTCACTCCGGCACTTCATCAGGGATGATTCCAGCACATCGGCAACGGGTGCCGTTTCGGTAATTAATTCGAGACGACTTTCTTCCAGCGGCCGGGTTGGCATCTCCGACAGTACCCCATCCCGCCAGTTGAGAACAAAATGCCCCTGCTCTGTGCGGATTAACGCTTTTGCGCGCACCACTTTGTTCTCACCCGACTCCAACTGATCAAACCAGTGGCGCAGAGCATCCAAAGAAAATACCCACTCACCGGAGATCAACCAACCGCAGGAAAAGTGCCCTTCACCGTGACTCTCAAGGCGACGCAGCTCTTCACCCGGCGATAACGCCACCGGCGCACTCGCCTCTTTGCTGTGGTGATGATGGTGACCACGATCCTTCAGCTGCAGACGGTCAGGGTTTGTTGGCAACGCCAGTAAGCTCGCATCGACCTGCCCCTGTACCGTACGCACACTCGCTGCTTTGGCAGGCTTAGCCGACGCCACCAGTGCATCGAATGCGGCAAGATCATCAGGCGAGCAGAGGTCGGTTTTATTGGCAACCAGGACATCAGCCAATGTGATCTGATCATTAAACGTATCGTTGTCGGTGTAACGCGGGTCTTTAAGGTGGCGAGGGTCTATTAAGCAAAGATTAGCACCTGCCGTCAGTAGCTCGCGGTAGTCATCGCTGCGCAGTGTTGTCAGCACTTTACGGGGATGACCTAGACCGGTGGGTTCAATCAACAGGACGTCTGGCTTCTCTTTGGCCAGCAACATATTCAGCCCCATCTGAAACGGTAGCCCCGAAACACAGCAGAGGCAGCCGCCCGGGACTTCACGCACCACAGCGCCGCTGGCTTCGAGAATGGAACCATCGACTCCGACCTCACCAAACTCATTAACCAGCACCGCCCACTTCTCGTTTTCAGGTGACTGCTGCAAAAGGTCCAGAATGGCAGTCGTTTTACCTACGCCCAAAAACCCAGTGATGAGATGTACTCGTGTCATACCGTTTGCTCTGGCTATAAAAAGATACAGTGTAACACTGTCTCGCTGTCACAGCCCTGGCCAGCCTACTGGAAAGCAATGTTCCGGGAGCGCATACTCTTAGAGACTGAATTCCAGCGGTTGTTGAATTATGCACGAAACCAACATTCTGACCCTGGCGCTGCGTATGGCTAAAGAGGCCGGCGACCTGATTGCCGGCCAAAGAAAATCATTGTCGCTTTCGTATAAGAATGGCAGTGAACTTGTCACTCAGGCAGACGTCGCAGCGGACGAACTGATTACAGCGACCATTCGTCGGAACTACCCTGACCACCAGATACTGTCTGAGGAATTAAACCCTGATGAGCTGGTTAACGCCGGCCAACAGGAACACCTTTGGATCGTCGACCCGATAGACGGCACCGTCAACTTCGCCCACGGCCACCCTCAGGTCGCTGTTTCAATTGCTTACTATCACAAAGGCAAGGCGCGGGTGGGTGTCGTGCACAACCCCTTTATGGATGAAACCTTTCATGCGCAAGCAGGAAAAGGCGCAAGACTCAATGACCTGCCCATTCACTGCTCAGAGAAAACCGACCTGGCACGGTCAATCATAGCGACCGGTTTCCCGTACGAGATCGACAATTTGCCGTTATTGATGAAACGACTGGAGCAGGTTCTGGCACACTGCGCCGATATACGCCGCCTGGGTTCTGCTGCACTGGATATATGCTGGGTAGCCTGCGGACGTCTGGATGGCTACTACGAATCAGTAAAACCCTGGGATTTTGCCGCTGCACAACTGATTGCCCGTGAGGCTGGGGCTTCGTTCGGCCATATTCAGCCATTATCTGTAGAGGTAAACCCTCAGCTTTGCGGCGACAATATTCTTATTACCGCAGCACCGCTGTTCAATCCGCTGCAAGCTCTTCTTCGTGAGGCAGAGGAGAAATAGCGCTGCTTTCCGGTATTTGTGCAGACCTAGCCTGTAAGGCTGCATCGATCCGCTTCTGCTCCACCACTGAGAAATTTTCTGCGCGGTAGGCTTCAGCCAACTCATCAAAGTTCTGCTTAGCGGAGTTGCGTTCAAGGAAGTCATGGTAGTCTGTAAGTCTGGCCTGCCACTGCTGTCGCTCTGCATCCAGAATCGCCAATCGGTCGGCGGCTGCCTCGCCAAACTGTTCTTTTCGCGCTTGCCAGAGTGCCTCAGGGTCATCGATAGAATCCCGCAGGCTCTGAGACGTTTCAATGGCTCGGGCTTTCTCTCGTGCAACACGAAGGTGAAGCGGAAGTTCTTTTTCCAGCTGCTGCATAGCTTCTGTATCGCCGCTCTGTGCAAGGCGCATTCTCTCCAGAGAGTAGCGATCCAAAGCCTCATCATCACCAAAAAAAGCGGCAATAGTAGCGTCAGCGAAGTACACCCGCCGCAGATCTTCCAGCCATTCCATACGCGCTGTAAGGCCGGCCAGATCGGCACCATTTATTTTCCTTCCGCTAACTTCATCGTACCGGGAAATATCATCGAGATACGCAAGATACTTATTCAAAAGATCCAGCGCCTGCTGATCTGCAGGCGCTGGCAAGGTGCGCATCTCTGCTTCCATAAATTCAGTGATTTCTTCGATACTGAATTCACCCACAGAGCTGAGATAAAAATCCATCCAACGTTTCAGATCGCGATTGACCATCAGGGCACCATTCAATACCTGCAACCGCCCATCGGGTGATGCCCCTCTGAACGTTGCGGATTGATTAATGCGAGCATGCATAGGGGTGGCCGCTATGGGCTCCCGATAGTCATCTGGCTGCGAGGACAATGGATCTGACTGGCTGATCACAAGATCACCTTGCGGCAGCCAATAAAATCCAGCGACGGTCGCTGACAACAGCAGAACGACAACGACTATGCTGGTTTTCATATTACAGTCCGTCGTTCTTCAAACGGTTGGCGTGTGTACGGAATACCGTCAATGGGTCAGTTTCATTCAGGTCATGAATGCCGAGCATCTGATTGACTTCATCCAGATGAGTCATCGCAAAGTCATTGCGAATGACCATACCCAGGTTGCTCGTGCACGGGTCCACGAAACCATCGTTAGCGACCCCGTCCGGGAAGAACTGAGAAAATGCTATGGTGATCGGTTCCAGCGGATCCAGAAGGTTGGTTGCTGGTTTCGCCCCTGCCCAGGAGTAATAACGCACACCGTTATACTCATAATCGCCTTCACCGCACTCGCTGTCAGGAATCCCACCCGGATGCGCCGCGTTGAAGATAACCGATGCCTCCGTTGTCATAGAGCGGACAGACTCCACCGGCGCTAGTGGCAGATCACTGCCTGAAGCAAAAGAGATAAGTTCAGAAATACCAGAAATAAATACATCGAAGGCAGTACCGAACACTTCAGAATTATCTGACCATTCAATCAGTGTATCGGCCACTACAGTGCCTTTGTTAACGCCAGAAACAGAGGATACAGACGCAATAATGTCAGGTCTTACTGAACCGGCATAACGCGTCGTAGGGCCACCATGACTATGACCAATCAGATTTACTTTTTCTGCGCCCGTAATCGCCAGAATATCTTCAACCTGATCAATTAACTGCTCTCCACGAACTTCCGGGTAGTTCGTATTTGAAACGGTTGCGACAAAGACTTCTGCACCATCCTGCTGCAGTGTTTCTGGAATTTTGTACCAGTAATCAACTCCCACCAGCTGTTCAAACCCGAGAAAGCCATGCACAAGCACGATAGGATATTTTGTTTCGGTATAACCGGTATCTAAGGTTTCTGACATCGCCAGTGCCTGAGAAGACACAGTAACCGCTGCTACCGCGGTAAGCAGATATTTTTTCATTTCCTGTTCCTCACCCTATTATTTTTTTTTGGTGCTTTGGCCAGAGCGGGAATGAGTATACGAGCGGTTTTTTTATCGAAAAATGCTTTTTTCGGACATAAAAGGATTTATGAAGACAGGGTTACAAAAGAACTACGGGAATCCGTGCATTATCCGGACAGCCTCATACCTAAGAATGAATTTGGCCAGAAAAAACCGGAAAGATCACCTCAAAAAAGTGTAACCGAAAAGAGGAGTATAAAAAGAAAGGCAGACTATCCGAAGATAGCCTGCATGGCGTCATCAGGAAAAGAAGCGGTTATTGCTTTCATGCATCGCTTTAGCGTCCGCCAGGATACGATCAACCAGCTCCTGCACCGTTGGGATGTCTTCAATCAACCCCTGGGTCTGACCAATAAACTGAACACCCTTATCAAGGTCGCCATCAATGGTCGCAGCCTGTAAGCGAGGAACGCTGGCACCAAAGTACGCCAGCAGTTTGATTTTATCTAGCATAACTAACATGCCCAGCATGATCTTCCAGACCGGCTGTTTTACTATCTTTGCCGCTTTCGTCGCTTCGAGGCCCGCCATGATGAGATTCATAGGGCGTTTGGTTTCTTTAATTGAGCGTGGCGTTTTCATTACGCGAGCCCAGAGGCCATCAAAGTTCTTTGAGTAGATAGTTTCCTGCTCCGACTTTTTAACCACCGTTTCTTTCACGTGATTATGCAGAGGGCTATCAGCGCTGGTTGCAAAGCGTGAGCCCATCGCCACAGCCTCTGCCCCCAGAGACAGCGCAGCCATCAGGCCACGTGCATCAGCAAAGCCCCCGGTAGCAATGACCGGAATATCGACTTTACTGGCAATCGACGGCACCAGAACCAGAGAAGTCACATCACCGCCATGGGCTGCCGCCTCATGGCCAGTGACCAATAAGGCATCCGCACCGATGCTTTGGGCTGACAGTGCATGTTTCTCGGAGACAACCGTCGCGATGACTTTGCCGCCGTATTCGTGGGCTTTTTTCACCAACCAGTCACCTTTACCCAGTGAAAAGTTAATCACTGGCACCTTTTCTTCCAGAGCGATCATGGCGTTTTCTTTGGCGCCAGGCATCAGCAGGGTAACACCCACGCCGAAAGGCTTGTCCGTCAGCTCACGGATCTCTCGAATAGAAGCTCGGGTTTCTTCCGGAGTCAGTGGACCGCTGGCAAGGATACCTAAACCGCCCGCATTCGAGACTGCGGCGACAAGCTGAGGGGTAGAAATCCAGCTCATACCCGGAAGGATCAGGGGAGCTTCGATACCTAAGAGTTCAGTGATACGTGTTTTCATGCTGGTTTCCCGAGATTAGACGGGCAACACTGTATCGACTGGATGGCATTTGTCCATTGCCGAAATGACGCAATTCTTAAGGGAGGGATTTTTAGCGGCGACGCTCAGCGTCCTGAACGAAGTTACGGAACATCTCCTGACGCTGCTCCGTCGACATATCACGCAACTGCTCAAGGTGACGTTGCCGTTCATTGATATCAGAGCTACCAGCACCTGGTGGCATTTCTTGCAGCGCCTGATAGAAGTTATCCAGTGCCTGACGTTGTTCTGGTTGGCTGTTACTCCACTCAACCGACATATCCGGGCGCGCGCCTGACTGCGGCGGATTGGCCAGAGCCAACGCCGGAAGACACATCAAAACAAGAGTGGAAATTAAACGCACAAAGACAACCTGCTTATTTTTCTAGACTTGTATTGTAACGGCAGCCCAACAATTTATTACAGCAGAGACAAGTAAACCCAACGTAAAGAGGCCAATTCAACCCGCCGGGGGTAGATCAATTGTGACCATCAGGCCACCATCGCGATGATTACGCAGCGTAATCTGGCCTCTATGATGGGACACGACACGATGCGCGATCGCCAGGCCCAGACCAAAACCCCGATGCCCCTGCCCAAGGCGCTCGCGCGCAGATTCCGCACGAACAAACGGGCGCAGCAGATCGTTCAGCTTATCCTCAGGTACCCCCGGTCCATGGTCACGTATCACTACCCGGATCAGGCCGTTTTTCATCCGCGCCGAGAGATCAACACTCGTGCCTTCCTGAGTGTGCAACAGGGCGTTCCGGGTAATATTTTCAAAGGCAGACTTCAGTAATTTTCGATCACCAAAGATCACGGGTAGCCCTTCTGCGAGAGTCAGGTTCACGTTACTGTCAGGATGTTCAAACCGGGCATCATCGACGACCTGTTGTAGCACGTTATCACAATGGACATCCGACCAGTGACTGTGATCCTGCTGAGCATCCAGCTTTGCCATATTGAGCAGGTCTTCGATCATCTCGTTGAGTCGCTTGGTTTCGAGTTCTATTCGATCCAGATGCTCTTCCTGATCTGGCACAGCGTCCAGGCGGGCAAGCTCCAGAGCGACCGTACTGCGTGCCAGTGGTGAACGCAGCTCGTGGGACACATCACTGACAAGCTGCTTCTGATCATGAATCAGGCGTTCGATGTACCCAGCCATGTGGTTAAATTCGCGGCTCAGCTCACCAAGTTCATCGCGTCGCCTTAATGAGCGAGGGTCCATCCGGGCGCGCCAGTCGCCGCTCGCAAAGGCCTGAACAGTTTTTTGCATAAAACGCACGGGGCGCGTCAGATAACCTGAAAGTAACAGACTCCAGATTGCGAAAATCAGAAACGATGCGAGTAACCCCCAGCCAAGATAGGCCGGGAGGTTAAACACCACCAGCGGATGCATAAACTCTACGACGAGGAGGTATACCCGCCCCTCGACACTTTCAATCGGCGCTTTCACCAATATTTCGGAACGACTGAGGGGGCTGACCTGAGCCTCGTAGCTCTCCGCCGACAATGCATAGCTGACAACCGCCGCTGGCGGATCTGGGAGCAGACTCAGTCCCTGATCATCAAATACATAGGCATTAACGCTGGGGTGTCTTTCAAACCTCAATAGCCACTCGAGCAGCAAAGGCTCGCCGCCCTGCTGAAGAATCAATTCAGCGGCAGAAATATAACCCCCGGTCGGGGCGATCAGGTTCACTGAGTCGTTAGACCACTGACGATAGTATGCGGCCAGAGTAATGGTGACTGCGGTCGTTACCAGAGCAGTCACCATAAAGGCGAGGTAGATTTTTAGAAATACGCCGCGCATCAGGCTTCAGCTGATCCCTGCTCCATCTGGTACATGTAACCCACACCGCGGACGGTCTTGATACGCTGTTCTCCGCCGGGCGACGGCCCAAGCTTTTTACGCAGGTTACTGAGGTGCATATCGAGACTGCGATCAAACAAGGTCAGTGACCGTTGCATCGACTGCTCAGCGAGACGATTTTTGTCGACAACTTTCCCGGCTTCACGCACCAGTACGCCCAGTATGTTGAACTCGGTCACGGTGAGATCAAGCTCCTCGCCATTGCGATGCACGATATGCTTATCGAAGTCGATCACCAGATCTTCCACTTCGAGTGTTGCCGAGATCACATCGGCGGAACGCCCGCGACGCAGAATGGAACGCAGCCGGGCAGATAACTCCCGCGGATTACATGGCTTAGGAATATAGTCATCTGCGCCTATCTCGAGTCCTTGAATGCGATCCATTTCATCGCCTTTCGCAGTCAGCATCAGAACAGGAACATCACTGCGGGTACGGATTTGCCCAAGAATGTCGATACCGCTACCGCCGGGGAGCATCACGTCCAGCACAACGGCCTGGTAACGCGCGCTCAGGGCCTCTGCCAGGCCTTCTTCTGCGGTATGGACGGCAGTTACTTTAAACAGTTCACGCTCAAGGTAACGGGTCAGCAGTGCCGTCAGTTCAGTATCGTCATCCACCAATAAGATATTCATCAATTACTCCATCAGGCAGCCACTGAACCCGGCATGCCAATCCTGTCTTATTATTCAAACCTGCCGTTACAATAATACGCTGGTCAGCCGATGTCATTGCCCGCGTCGTCTTCCCGCCGGTGGGAGTCGACAAACCGTATCGCATCTGCGACACCGTCCCGCACCCGTTGACGTGTCATCATCAGCTCATCCGGAGACATGTAAAACGCCATATCCACCTCATACCGGATGTATTTAGGTGGGAGCCTGTTGAGAGCTACGCAAGCAATATCAGCCATAACGCCGGTCGACACATCACGCCCCGCGGCATGCAGTTGAGTGACGATTTCTTCGGCCACCATCTGCTCGTAGTAGTTACGGATACTGTCAGAAAAACTCATGAAACCTCCCGTCCGGCGTGACTATCTGATTTCAGAATAGCAGCTCCCCGGTTAAGTGCTTTACTTTAGGTCAGGTAATCAATGAGATCTGAAAATATGCGAATCGTAAGCGACATCATGACCCGCGACGTCAAAACACTCGGCACCGGATCAACTCTGCGCGATGCCGAAGAGTTGATGCGTGAACACCATGTACGACATATTCCGGTCGTCAGTGATACAGGCGCCATAAAGGGCGTACTGAGTCAGAAAGAATTCCTGCGGGAAGCGTTCCGGATTACGGATAAGTTCGGTGCCCACCATCTGCAGGACTATCTTGCGAAAACTCCTGTTCTGGACTGTCTCGACCGAGAAGTCGAGACCCTGCCAGCGGATACGCCGCTGAAAACCACGGGTGAACGATTAAGGGCTGAAAAAGAAGGATGCCTGCTGATCGCCGATGACGCAGGCAACCTGCTCGGCATTGTCACCTCGCAGGATTTTGTCAGACTCGCGCTGGATCTGCTGGACTGATCAGCCCAGAGGCCCAGCCACACGCACAGTCAAATGCTCAGAAGAGCATCACTGATCGCCGGGCTTCTTCCAGCCAGCGATATTGCGCTGTTTACCGCGGGCAACCGCCAGCTCGTCAGCACCAACATCCTTAGTAATGGTCGAGCCTGCCGCTACTGTCGCGCCGTCGCCCACCGTCACTGGCGCAACCAGTGACGAGTTGGAGCCGATAAAAGCACCATCCCCGATCTCAGTCCTGAATTTATTCACACCGTCATAGTTGCAGGTGATGGTACCGGCTCCGATGTTTGCTCCCTCACCAATGACCGCGTCACCTATGTAGGTAAGATGATTCACTTTAGAGCCTTTACCGATCCGTGATTTCTTCACTTCGCAGAAATTGCCCACACGAGCACCGTCCGCCAGTTCAGCACCAGGACGCAGCCGGGCGTAAGGGCCAAGATTGCAGGCCTGAGCCACAACGGCTTCTTCTATATGGCAAAAACTTTCAACCTGAACACCTTTGCCTAGTTTACTGTTACGGATCACGTTGTAAGCACCGATCTGAACATCGTCGTCAAGGATGACATCACCCTCGAATACGCAACCAACGTCAATACTCACGTTACGCCCCACCGTCAGAGTACCGCGAACATCGATTCGCGCAGGGTCCGCCAGAGCCACC
This sequence comes from Thalassolituus sp., assembly GCF_984348125.1. Classification (NCBI taxonomy): domain Bacteria; kingdom Pseudomonadati; phylum Pseudomonadota; class Gammaproteobacteria; order Oceanospirillales; family Oceanospirillaceae; genus Thalassolituus; species Thalassolituus sp. The sequence goes on along the minus strand of NZ_CFHJLR010000026.1, from coordinate 17,575 downwards.
CCCTGCACCATCAGGCTGTCAGCCTGCTGACTCTGGAACTCCCGCTCAAGAGCTGCAAGTTGGCGACGGTCGTTCACGCCTTCAACTTCTGTTGCTGACGAAGGCTGTAATGCATTCACGGCCACACCATCAGCAACAGCCATAGCGATCACGTCCGTCAGGTAGTATTCACCCTGCGCATTATCCGCCGACAACGCTGGTAGCCAGCGTTTCAGATAACGCGCAGGCATGGCCATGATGCCGGTATTGACCTCGCAGATCTGTCGCTGTTCATCGCTGGCATCTTTATGCTCAACAATAGCCTGCACTTCATTCTTATCGTTGCGAACGATGCGGCCGTAGCCGGTCGGGTCGTCAAGGGTTACGGTCAACAGAGCCAGTGCATTCTCAGCAACGGCAACCATACCTGCCAGGGTTTCAGTGCGGATGAGAGGAACATCTCCGTACAATACGAGAACCAGCGCATCATCAGAAATATCTGGCAAAGCCTGCGCGACAGCGTGCCCTGTGCCCTTCTGCTCCATCTGAACCGCCCAGGTCAATGGGCGGTCAGTGAACATCTCACGGACTAACTCAGCACCGTGACCAATGACAACATGCTGGGTGGCGCCATCGAGCTGCTCAGCAGCATCCAGTACGTGACCCAGCAGTGGCTTCCCAGCCAGACGATGCAGCACCTTAGGGAGATCAGACTTCATCCGCGAGCCTTTGCCCGCTGCCAGAGTAACAACTGCCAATGTCATATTGATTGCCCACATGTTTCAGAATCAGCCGCGTATTGTAGAGAGGCCCCATCGCGTTGCAACAAAGCAACATACTTCTGTCATGGCAATGCTTAAAATCAAAATCCCTTCAGACTTCCCTAAACAGGTCAATTCCTGCAGAATAAGGGTTATGCAAAGCCATATCGGGCCCGTATGGCTTATTCAAACCCTACAATGTCACAATTATGACCAGTGTCATATTAGGGAGGAATACCGCTCTGATACCTTTATCAAAACGCTGGTCACTGGCCCGAAAATATAATTAACATAAGTTCACAGATCACAAATACGAACAGTTTCTCCCGGCCGCTGGCCCCGGAGCAGCTGCTTGAAGGACACCTGGTTCTGGTCAGGTTCTGACAATGGATTGCAGATTCCGCCCATCCTGTTTGGCGAGGCGGTTATAAAAACAATAAAAAAATATCGAGGCTACAATGACTAAAAAAGCGAAACTCACCTGTCGTTTCTTTCCTATCAACGAAATAAACATCGCTAAGCTTGTCGAAATGCACAGCATTTTCACCCGTTTCTACGAGAACGCCGATCTCACAACCTTTATTAAGGATATGAGTGAAAAGAAAGGCGTCATGATCCTGAAGAACAAGACCACCGGGAAAATCGTGGGATTCAGTACTTACAATGAAGTCGAATTGATGCACCAGGGCAAGAAAGCCATTGGCGTATTCACTGGCGATACTATTGTTGAGCCTGAATTCTGGGGCAACAAAACATTGCATACTGCGTTCGCAATGAAAATGCTGAAAGCGAAGATGTTACGCCCTACCACGCCGATGTTCTGGTTACTGATTTCGAAGGGTTACAAAACCTATCTGCTGATGGCCAATAACTTTCAACGCTTCTATCCACGCCACGATCACCACGACCATGAGATGGAAGGTCTGATGCAGCAATACTGCCAGAAGCTGTACCCGACTTACTATAAAGAAGAAGAGAAGATCCTCGACTTCGGCGAGGGCTACCATGCGCTGAAAGAAGATGTCGCGGACATCACGCCTCGCATGCGTGCCAGCAACTCATCCATCCGTTTCTTTGAGGAGCGCAATCCTGAATGGCGTCGTGGCACTGAGCTGCCCTGCGTTGGTGAAATCGGCCTTTCGACGATCGGGATTTTCTTCAAGAAACTGATGCGCAGCACCTTCGGGCGGCGTCGTCCAGCCCGTAAGAACCTTCGTCAGGCGGCATAACACCGCCTGCAGCTGGCCTGAAGTGTGACATAGTACGTAATATGCGCCAAAGACACACTCAGACCAGCTGGGGCAATTCAGTTGCCTAAGACTTTATGGTTAAATCGCAGGCCCGTTCTGATCTCCGCACCTGGCGAAGGAAGCACGGATAATAATAAACAATAGTGCCTTTCATCTAATTGTCAGATTCCGGTTTTTTGATACCGGCCAGTGCTGCCGGGCTCAGAGCCTGACACCGATGAAAGTCTTCACCACACAAAGAAAGATACAGGAGCCTGTCAGATGTCTGCTCTGAAGAACCTGACCACGTCGCTGCTTCATTTTGCATCATCCACGCTGACCCGTAAGGGCGCACGAAAATTCATTGACGCCAGTTATGACGTTGAGAGCGTTCAGCGTTCAATTCTTAGCGACACCCTGAACATGGTTGTGGGTGCGGAGTCCGCCGTTAAGCATAGCCTGCGTAAGGATATGACGGTCGAGGAGTTCCGTCAGCAGGTGCCCATCACAGACTACAACTACTGGCACGACATGATTGTCGAGCAGCAGAAGAGCGGTAAGCCGATGCTGACGACCTCAAGCTGTGATCGCTACCAGCCAACATCAGGCTCCACCTCGAAAATCAAATGGATTCCATACACGCGTCCATTTCTGGATCAGGCCGATGAAGCCATCAGCCCATGGATGTCTGACCTGTACGCCAACTTCCCGGGGATAAAGAAAGGCCGTCACTACTGGTCTCTGTCCTGGGTGCCAAGTGACCTGCGCGACCAGGTCAGTGAAAGTATCAACGACGACATGCAACTGCTGCCTTGGTGGAAGCGACTGTTTATGGCCGGCACCATGGCGGTACCCGAAGGCGTATCTCTGGCTGAAAGCTCAGACGAGTCATTCTTCGCGACGTCCTGTTATCTGGTTGCCTGTACTGATCTTTCCTTTATGTCGGTCTGGAGCCCAACCTTCGCCATGAGCCTGTTGCAGGTTATGCAGGAACACCGCGAGAAAATCGCCGAAGTGCTCGAAACTGGCCGATGGGTAGCTCCGTTCGATAGCCTGAAAAATATCGAACCTCCGAAGAATGAGGCTGCCGCCGCTTATATGCGAAAGTGGGACGGAGAAATCACTCCGGCCTTCACCAAAGCTATCTGGCCAAACCTGGCACTGATCAGCTCATGGGACACCTCTTCATCGAAAGGCTGGGCAGAGAAACTGCAGGCGATATTCCCGCACAGCGGCTTCCAGGGCAAAGGCCTGTTCGCAACCGAAGGTGTTGTGACCTTCCCAATGGGTGACGAGTATCCACTGGCGTTCACCAGCCACTTCTATGAGTTTGAAGACCTCGATACCAATGAGATTCTTTGCAGCTGGGAACTGAAGAAAGACATGCGCGTGCGGCCAATCATCACGACCGGTAATGGCCTCCTACGTTATCAGACCAAAGATATGCTGCTCGTCACTGACTTTATTAATCAATGTCCGTGCCTGCGCTTTATCAGCCGTATTGACGGTGTTGATATGGTCGGCGAAAAATTATCGCCAGATGCAGCGGTTAAACTGATCGATCACTTCAGTGGCAACATGGGGCTGTCCCCTGTGACCCTGATCGCTATTCCACAGTCAGACCTGCGCGCTAAGCCCGTCTATGGCCTGCTGTGTTCGGGCAGTGCAGATGCTATCGCTGTAAGGGAACCTCTTGGCGCGCAACTGGAAGAGCAACTGAACCAGCACTTCCATTACAAACTTGCACGTGAGCTGGGGCAGCTGGGCCATGCAGAAATGCTGATCGTGCCTGACGCGATGGAAGTGTATACCGAACACAAAATTGCCGGTGGAATGGTCGCAGGCAACATTAAGATTGAACCGCTCGCACTCTGGCAGAACGATCAGATGCCAGGCGCCGTCAGCGACATACTGAGAAACTCAAAACCGGCGGAGGCCGATGCATGAGTCAGCGCTTTATCATTCGCCCTACCATCGAAGAGGATGCACCGGGGCTGAGTGAATTGCTGTCTGATACGCCACAGGAAGGCAGTATCCAGCTGAACTTTGAACGCGAGCCAAACTACTTCCATGCGACTGACGTAGGCACAACGACCCGCGACCTGTGGGTCATGGAAGACACCGAACAACATCGCATTGCCGGAGCCTTCAGCATGGGCTTCCGTGATGTGTTTGAAAATGGCCAGCGTAAATCCATGCGCTACGGCAGTGACCTGCGTATCCACCGTGATTATCAGGGTGGACGCACGCTGCTGCGTTTTTTTAAAACCGTCAAAAGCCTTATTGGCAGTGATAATTACCAGACCGTCATTCTCGAAGAGAACAAAGCATCTCTCGATACCGTTGGCGGTAACCGCATTAAGGTACAGCCAACATACAATGCGTTTCGTCGTCATCGCACCAATATGATCGAACTGCATCGACGCGAGAAACATGTCATCAATCTTAATATCCGTCGTGCAACGAGCGCTGATATCCCAACGATGCAGGCATTTTTTGATGCCAATGCCCCGAAAAAACAGTTCTACCCATGCTACGACTTCTCCAGAGTAGAAACCGGAGACAGTTACTACCGCGACATTAAACTAAACGACTTCTTGCTGGCGTTTGAAGGCGATGAATTGGTGGGAATGACCGGATTCTGGGATCAGAAGGCCTTTAAACAGACGCGAATCGCGGGATATTCTAAGGCGATTCAGTACGCACGTCCGTTTTACAACGCATACACAAAGATCGCGGGAGGGTTGTCACTCCCACCTGCGGGCTCATTGACCAGCTATATTTATCTGCACTGTAATGTATTTAAAGACAATCGCAGTGATATCTTTGCAGATCTTCTCGCATACGCACGCAAGGAACTGAAAGATAGTGAGTATGATGCCTTAGTCGTTGGCTTCGATACGGAAGACCCTTTGCAAAAGGTAACCGATAAATACAAAAAAGAAGAATTATTCAGCCTTCACTTTATATGTGGCTACGGTGACGACCCAACGCCCGACCTGAACCCTGAAGGGCTGATGTATCTCGAAACTGCGCGCCTGTAGCAAAAAATATTATCTGCCTCAGTAACACCGGCTGCCCGCGCGCTCGCTATTTGCAACAGAGAGCAATATGAAACAGTTGAAATTTTTTATCATCGGCCTGGTTATTCTCGCTGCTGCCGGATACGCCGGATACACCATGTACATCAATGCGCCTAAACCTCAGACTCAGGAAGTTAAGGTCGCAATTCCTCAGGTTCCGTACAAAGAGGTGCGTATCTCCACGCAGTCGATCCCTATTTTCAGCCGCGGACGGGTCTCGGCTTCACGCGTCCATAAGATAGCCAGTCAGGTATCTGGCCTGGTGACGGATATTGCTCCGGAGCTGAAAAAAGGCGAAATCGTGAATGCTGACCAGTTACTCGTTCAGATCGACGAACAGCCTCTTATTCTTGATATAGCCCAGAAGAAAGCGCAACTGACCCAAACAAAGTTACGGCTGGAAGAAACCGAAGCAAATGCACGCGTAGCTCGTCGTCAGGCAGGACGTAACGCATCAGACTACGCGCGCTTCGTACCTCAGCTTGCCTACGCAAACTCACAGGTGGAAGCCGCAGAGGCCGCCCTACAATACGCCTATGACCAATTAGAAAATACTAAAATCAGCTCGCCAATCGAAGGTAAAGTCGTTGATGTGTTCATTAACGAAGGTGATCTGGTACAGACCGGCTCACCGGTTGCGGTCCTGTACGGCATGGATCAGGCTGAAGTTCGTCTACCGCTGAACGACGCTGAGCTTATGATCATCGGTGTTGAAGAAAATACCAGCACTGAGACCGGACCAAGTTTTATGCCTCAGGTGACGTTGCGAGACTACGAGAGTGGCGACGAATGGAGCGGCTACATTGTGCGCACTGACGGTGAGCGCAGTGCTAACCAGCTTCTCTATATCATTGCGCAAGTCAACGGCGATGAAATGTACAGCAATACCGGTCGCTACCTGGTACCAGGCTCGTTCCTTGAAGCTGAAATCCGCGGCCAGGAAATTGAAAATATGCGTATCCTGCCGCGAGAGGTCATCCTCTCTGGTGATGCCATCTGGATGATTAACGCAGACAATACGATTCAGCGCCAGCCTGTGACCATCCGCTATCGCGGCAAGGAATTCGCTTATATTGATACTGCGCTGCCACCGGGCACCCGGGTAGTCGCTGGCAACTTTAACCGTCTTGTCGAAGGCATGACCGTCGAACCAATTCGCAAGAAGTAACCTGCCGGAGGCTGACTTATGAAACAGATCATCCGTTGGTTTGCGGAGAACACCGTTGCTGCCAATCTGTTGATGTTCTGCCTGATTGCCCTGGGCTTGATGGCCGTACCTGAAACACGCAAAGAACTTATCCCCAATGTCACCCTCGACCGCCTTAGCATTCAGACTAAACTGCCAGGTGGTAATGTTGAAACCATTGAAAACAGTGTCTGTAAGGCCATTGAAAATCGCATCTACGATATTCAGGGTACACAAAACCTGACCTCCTTTGCCTATGATGGCTTATGTAGCATGACGGTCGACATCGCCGACGGCTACGAAACCGATAAAATTTCTGACGAAATATCCCGTCGAATTAATGAAGAGGGCCTGCTCCCTGACGACGCCGAAACACCGACGTTACAGGAGCTGTCTGTTAAAAACCGCGTTGCTAAATTAATTATTTACGGCAACACCAGTTACGCCGCTCTCGCAGAAACATCGCGTGAAATACGCAATGACCTGATGGATATGCCAGACATCAGCGTGATTGAACTGCAGGATATGTCGAAGTCCGAAATCCGTATCGAAGTACCGGCTCATAATCTTGAGAAGTACGATCTGACGTTCGACGATATTTCTGGAATGATCCGTCAGCAGACGGGCTTCCTGCCCGGTGGTGTACTGGAAACTCAGGACGGCGACATTCTGATTACCAGTGATGCGTACAAAGACTCGGCTGAAGCCTATCGCAATATCGTTATCTACTCAGATTCAACCGGTGCAGAGATTCTGCTACGCGATCTCGCGATCATCACAGATACCCGCTATGTCAGCGAGACGAACGCAAGCTTTGATGGCACGCCATCCGCCTCGATCGACATTTATCGGGTTGGCGATCAGAGCATTATGGACATCGCCGATGACCTGCACTCCTATGTAGATGGCCTGCGCTTACCCGAGACCATCAAAACACACGTATGGCAGGACGAATCAAAGCACCTGCGAGAGCGCATCAGCATGCTGCTGGAGAACGCACTTGCGGGTCTCGTACTGCTCTTTATTACCTTGCTTCTCTTCCTGAATGGCCGTCTGTCATTCTGGGTGAGCATGGGTATTCCGGTATCTTTCTTCGGTGCTCTGTTTGCGATGCCAATGTACGATGTCTCCATCAATGCGGTGTCATTGTTTGGTTTTATTCTCGTTCTCGGGATCGTGGTCGATGATGCGGTCGTGGTCGCTGAGGCGATTCACAACCGCAATGAAAAAGGCATTTATGGTACCGAGGCAGCACTTGAAGGGGCTTTCGAGGTTTATAAGCCGATTCTGTTCGCGGTAATTACTACGGTCATTGCGTTTATTCCTTTGATCGGGCTGCCCGGCCCCGAAGGAAAAATGATGCAGGCGATTCCTATCGTCGTTATCGCCACGCTTATTTTCTCGGTGATTGAGTCCTTCCTGATTCTGCCGGCTCACTTGTCTCATGCGCAGAAAGTTAATATTAAAAAAGAGCCTTCCACACTCGAAAAAATTCAATCAAAGTTTGATGGCGCCCTGCAGAGCTTTATGCGCACGATTTATCTGCCGTCCTTGCGTGGTGCACTTCAGGCGAAAGGCATCATTATTCTGGTATTCTCCATCACCTTCACCCTGATGCTGGTAATGATGCTTACCGGGTGGATTAAGTCCTCTCTGTTTACACCGGTCGAAGCTGACTCGGTCGTGGCACGACTGGTTCTGCCAGAGGGCTCCCCGCGGGAAAAAACCGAAATGGCTGTTGAGCGCCTGACCAGTGCAGCAGAGCTTCTGAAACACCGCTACGAAATGGAAGGTGTCGCAACCATTGACCATATCTATGCGGTCATCGGGCCTAACGAATCCAAGAGTAATATGAAGAGCAGCCAGGACCGTGATCACCTGGCCAATATTACGCTGGAGTTGGTTTCTGACAGAACCAGCCGCATCAGTGGCCGCGAGATTATTTCCAGCTGGCGTAATATTGCTGGAGATATCCCCGGCGTCAGCCAGCTGAGCTTCAGCGCCAGTCTTAACCCAGCCAGGCCCGATATTCAGATCGAGCTGTCAGCCAACGACCAGGAAGATCTGAAAGAAGCAGCCGATCAGTTAATGGTCCATCTGAAAGGGTTCGCGGGTGCATACGATGTGCGTCATACGCAGGAGAACACCAAACAGCAGGCCGATATTATTCTCCGCGACAATGCCAGCTCGCTGGGCCTGACGCAGCAAACCGTTGTTGCCCAGATCAACCAGGCCTTCCAGGGCAAGGTTGTTCAGAATGTACAGACCCGCGACGATGAAATCGAGGTTTGGCTGGGCCTTCCGGACGATGAACGCGACTCTTCATGGCACCTCGAAAACATGCACGTGAAGTACGCTCCCGGGCAATATGTTCCTTTATCTGCGATCGCGGATATCGTGTATCAGGACGCACCGACACACATCAAGCGCAACAACCGTAAGCGCGTGGTCACGGTGACTTCCTTTATCGATACCGGCCGTAACTCAGTACAGAATGTTCAGCGTGTAGTTGAGAACGAAATACTGCCATCGCTGGTGCGTCAGTACCCAGGAATGGATTGGGCGAGAGGCGGTCAGCAGCGCGACCTGAGTAAATTTATGACGACCCTGTTCCAGTATTACATGGTCGCTGTATTGGCTATGTATCTGTTGCTGGCGGTTCTGTTCAAGTCGTACATGCAGCCTTTTATTATTATTTATGCCATCCCCTTCGGCATCATGGGCTCAGTCATTGGCCACCAGCTGTTCGGTATGGTCATCACATCCTGGTCATACATTGGCATGGTGGCTGTCAGTGGCGTTGTGGTGAACGATAACCTGGTATTGATGGATTACATCAATAACCGCAGGGAAAAAGGAGCCAGTACATACGATGCCGTGATTGAAGCCGGTATCGCCCGTTTCCGGCCGATTCTTCTGACCTCACTGACCACGTTTGTGGGCCTGATACCCTTGATCTCTGAAACCAGCCTGCAGGCTCAGTTCCTGATTCCAATGGCTATTTCACTGGCGTTCGGCGTACTTTTCGCAACACTCGTCAGCCTCTTGTTGGTGCCATGTACTTATGTGTTTCTGGACGACATTCAGGTCGCCTTCCGCCGCGCCTTCAGTAGTGGTGGCGAAGAGAATGTGACCGTTGAGGATGCCTATGATGAAGGCTTCAAACAAGGTAATTCCAAAGCCCGCAAGGTAAATCCATATAGCTCAGATCTTCTCGCCGCGAGTTGGGATGCAGGGTACCAGGATGGGACCGAGGCCCGCTGATCGCACTGGCAAAGGTCATCCATAAAGTGCCGCTCTGAGCTGTCAGCGCGGCATTTTTATGGATAAGAAGAAATCAGTCAGCGTCTGATAAACGGATCGAGTGATAGTCGTGGCTGAGCTTCTGTAGCCATACAACCTCAAAGGTAATACGTGCCGTCACAATATAAAAAACCAGATAAAACGCGTAGGCAGAAAAAGCCCACAACATGACGGTTTTAAAATCGGCAATCGTAGCTGCTGAGCTCATCATATACACAGCGGTCAGTTTGCAGACGTTGGCTGATACAAGCGACAGTGACCAGACAGGTAACAACCAGGCAGCCGGTTTATGATCATGATCAGGCGGAATGCTGTCGTAGCGCATCGCATCAATTAAGCGAGTAATTTTGTGCAGGCGCTTCAACAGGCTGAGAAACAGTTTAAAAGATTGCTTGGTACTGCGGGTATGCTCCTCAAAGAGCGACATCATATTGCGCGATGAATAATAGACCCAATACGTGTAAAAAAGTACCAGCACCAGGGTCGTCATGACCTGAGCTTCACGAATCAGGGTGTCTGTCTGCAACTGCTCACGTATACCCACAGTGAGCGATGTCAGTGCTGTACTGTCTTGCAATACTGACAGCTCCTGCCAGCTCCAGAAACCATGAACCAGACCTGCAACACATAGCGCCCCCGGGAAAACAGAGACAATATTGGTCAGCCAGGTAAAACGGGTTAAGTCATAAAAGGGATAGCTCTGCGACACGCGATCTTCCTATTTATTTTATTATTCTGATACTTAGAAAGATAAATATACCGGTCTGGTCTTATGACGAAAGACCAGGCCCGATTATTTATTCACTGAGGCAGTGTACCGCACGGTCGGCCATGTCCCGAAGAAAATAGGGATAACCGTCGCGGGAAAGAGAGATACTTCCACCCAGAGGATCAAGTTCACCCTGTTTTACAGGGAGATCTCCAACCACTTTCACCACCAGTGCAGGAGAATATTCCGGTTCGCGAAAAATGCACGCTACCTGACCTGCTCTGAGCTGCTCACGCATCAGTTGTATTGTACGCATGCCAGGTTTCTGTTCAGGGGTAATCGTGAAAGCACCGACCTGATTTAGACCAAACTCGGTCACCCAGTGATCGTAGGCACGGTGGAAAACAAAGAAACCACGCTCTTTCAGTGGGGCCAATACCCGATCACTATACGCCACCGCCTGCGCGACCTGATCAGCGAAGTCCGTTGAATCAGCGCCAAGCACCTCCGCCAACGCCTTTTGTGCGGCGACGACAGCAGGTGGCGAAAGCCAATAATGCGGATCTTTGATACTCGCTTCTGAGGCGAAAGCTGAAATATCGATCCAATGTTTGTCCGGCCAGCGGCGCGCGAACCCTGACAGATAAGGTTCTATTCGGGCACCTGACCAGAAGATGACGTCAGCCTCCTGCAGGCGATCAATATCCGAAGGTTTCAAAGAGAAATCATGCGGGGTCACGCCGGGTTGCAGCAGAACATCGAGCTGCTCCGCGTCTACAACCGATGACGCGATCAACCCCAGAGGATGAATACTGGCGAGCACCTTGGGGGAATGATCGGCGTGGGCAAACAGTGATAACATGGTGAAACTCACCATTACAGCAAATCGTCTGAACATAACTCTGGCTAATTTTATCGTCTTTCGTAAAATTGCAACATTATAACCTAAGGACTGGTCTGATGCCCGCTTCACAACAGCACGATCATAATCACTGCATATCCACCGCTATGGACACCGCGCGAACTCTGTGTGAACAGCGTGGCTTACGCATGACGCCTGTGCGACGCAGGGTGCTTGAGCTGGTGTGGCAGAACCATAAGCCTACGGGTGCTTATGATCTTCTGGCGCAGTTAAGTGAAGAAGGGTTTAACTCAGCGCCTCCGACCGTCTATCGCGCCCTGGATTTCCTGCTCGAGCTGGGCGTCGTTCACCGCATCAGCAGCCTTAATGCGTTCGTCGGCTGTGATCACCCCGGCCATGAACACGACACCGGCTTCTTTATCTGCAAAGAATGCGGTAATGCGACCGAACTGCCCGCGAAAGAGATCAAGAAGCTGCACGAGACTCTGGTGAAGAAATTCAGCTTCAGCATCGAAACCAGCAACCACGAACTGACAGGCCTGTGTCAGAACTGTAAGGCAACGGCATGAGTAAAGAGCCCATTCTGAGGGCCGACAATCTGAGCCTCACCTTTGGCCAGAAGAAAGTACTGGATCAGATCAGCCTGGATATTCAGCCACGCCAGATCATTACACTGATCGGCCCCAATGGCTGTGGTAAGTCGACTCTGACAAAAGTGTTGCTCGGCCTCGTCCGCCCGGATTCCGGTAAAATTATTCGCTCACGGCAACTGCGTATCGGCTATATGCCGCAAAACCTGCCTCTGGATCAGCGTATGCCGTTGAACGTCGACGAGTTTCTGCGACTCACGCGACGTAGCACCCGTGCTGCGGTTGACCACTGGCTTGAGCGACTGAACATTACCAGCCTGAAGGACCAGAGCGTTCATGATTTATCCGGTGGTGAGTGGCAACGGGTACTGTTGGCCCGTGCCTTATTAGTGGAGCCTGAACTCCTTGTTCTCGACGAGCCGGTGCAAGGCGTTGATGTGCAGGGGCAACTGGAGCTGTATCAGCTGATTCCGCAACTGCGCGACGAACTGGGCTGTGCCGTGTTAATGATTTCACACGACCTGCATCTCGTTATGTCAGCCACCGATGAAGTCATCTGCCTGAACGGCCACGTCTGTTGCTCAGGGCACCCGGAAACAGTCTCTGCCGACCCTGCCTATCTTGAGCTTTTTGGTCGCCGCCTTGACGATGGTATCGCTTACTACACCCACCATCATGATCATGAACACTGTGACCACGACCATAGCAGCCCACACACCAATGCAGGACATCACCATGATTGACGGTTTGCAGACCTGGTGGCTGATGCCTCTCGTTGCCGGACTGCTTCTTGCGGTCAGTGCCGGCCCTCTGGGTAGCTTCGTTGTCTGGCGCCGCATGGCGTTCTTTGGCGATACCCTTGCGCACGGCGCCTTACTTGGTATCACCTTTGGTGTTCTGACCGACCTCGACCCAACGCTGGCCCTGGTGGTGGGTTCGGCGTCACTGGCGCTTATTCTTCTGCCTTTGCAACTCGCCAGCCGTTTGTCTGCTGACACACTGCTCGGCATCGTATCTCATGGCACTCTCGCAATCGGCCTGGTTGCTTTGAGCCTTGCGGACGGTATCCGGGTCGATTTGATGGGTTATCTGTTTGGTGACCTGTTGGCCATTAATGAGGGCCACGTGTATTGGTTACTGGGAAGCACCGCCATCACGCTGACCTTAGTGCTTTGTTTCTGGAATTCTCTGCTGGCGGTTACCGTCAGTCCGGAACTGGCCAGAATCGAAGGCCGGCCGGTGATGCTACTTGATCTGATGCTGATCCTACTGCTTGCCATGACAGTCGCTCTGGCGATGAAAGTCGTGGGGATTCTGCTGATCAGCGCCCTGCTGATTATGCCTCCAGCGGCCGCCCATGCACTGAGTAAAGGCCCCCGTCAGATGGCCGCTATTGCTTCGGTCGTTGGGATTGTGTCTGTTCTGCTTGGGATGTGGGCGTCGTTCCGTTGGGATACACCAGCAGGACCGAGTATTGTGGTCACCGCCATGTTGCTGTTTGTCGTTAGTCTGACGTTTCGCCGCAAGCGCTGAGCCAGCAGCGAAACACGCCTCAGCCCCCTTTCAGGGTAAAGCCAGCAGAGACCGGATAACCGGCAACATCCGCTTCGGATCATGCGGGGGCTCAATATAGCCCCTGTAATTCAGCTTAGAATCCAGCAACACTATGTTGGCGCTGTGATCCATCAGGTAGCCGCCATCCTCCCGGTCGACATGGGCATAAAATGCATTCAGCTGTGCCGCGAGTTTTTTCATATTGTCAGGGTTGCCCGTCAGTGCGGTGAAATCCGGGTTGAAGTAATCCATGTACTGGCCAAGCTGCTCGGGTCTGTCACGTTCTGGGTCAACGCTGACAAGCACCACGTTCAACTGCTCACGCTCGTCTTCACTCAGGCGCTTCATCAGACGATTCATGTGCATCAGTGTCATTGGACAAATATCAGGGCAATAGGTGTAGCCGAAAAACAGAAGTGACCAGCGTCCCTTAAGATCCGCCAGCGATACGGTGTCTCCGTATTCATTGATAAACGTCAGCTCATCAACCTGGCCACCAGCGAACATCTCAACACCCGCCGTACGTGTAAGACGCTCCTGTGGAGAGGGTGGCGCACTCAGCCATCCTGCGACAAATGCTGCCAGCAACACCGCAAATAGTGCTGAACACAGTACAATAGCGCTTCTTTCACCACGCATACGGCTTCCCCATAATGACTTCAGGCGCCAGTGTAGCAGGTCAGACCACTTCTCTGCCTGCGGCAAATCAACGCACTGTCTGGGCCCTCGCCTGGCCCATCATTCTCAGTAACATCACAGTGCCTATGCTGGGTCTGGTCGACACCGCGATTCTTGGCCATCTCGACGACGTCCAACCACTAGCCGCCGTGGCCATTGGTGCTCAGATATTTACCCTGCTGCTCTGGAGTTTTGGTTTTCTGCGGATGGGGACGACATCCGTCACGGCGCATGCTGTCGGCCAGAAAGGCATAGATAATTCCCTACCTCTGCTTCAGCAAGCCATCTGGCTGGCGATACCCGTGAGTATTTTCTGCATTATTGCTGCACAGGTACTGACACCCTTGCTGCTGCCATTATTCGGAGATGACCCGACACTTCATGCGCTCACCGCCGACTACCTGAGCACCCGATTCTGGGGGATTCCGGTGACCCTGCTGCAATATTGCCTCATTGGCTGGTTTATTGGTCGGGGGGAAACCCGTATCCCCATGCTGATGCTCATCTCCGCCAACCTGCTTAATGCGGGTCTGGATTACTACTTTGTCTGGCACCTGCATATGGGCGCTACTGGCGTCGCGCTGGGTACTGTACTGGCAGACGCTGGCGCTCTGATGATCGCACTGATTGCGGCGGTTCAGCGAGGCCTTACATTGCGTCTGCCACTACCCGACAGAGCCATCCTCAAGCGCATGATTGTGATCAACCGGGATCTGTTCATCCGCACCCTGACTTTGCTGATCGTATTCGCATCATTTGCCGCGCTCGGCGCCGCTCAGAGCACAGAAGTATTAGCCGCAAACGCCGTGCTAATCAGCCTGCTTCTTCTGATATCGAATGCCCTTGACGGTTTTGCTCACGCAGCAGAAAGCCTAGTCGGGCGCTTTCTGGGCGCTGCTCAACCACAACAGATGCGCAAAGCAATCCAGCTCACGGGCATAAACAGCCTGATTGCAGCCTTCATCCTCGTCGGACTCTTTGTACTCGCAGGCGACCACCTCTTCCGTTTGCTTACGGATAACGAAGACGTGCTCCCCCGCCTGCAGGAAATGCATCTTTGGCTCTGGCTACTGCCCTTATCGGGCGTCGCCAGTTACTGGCTTGATGGTGTGATGGTCGGAGCTCAGGCAACCGCATCCATGCGAAATTCAATGCTGGCTGCGGCGGCGCTGGTTTTCTTTCCTATCGCCCTGCTTCCGGCACTACCTGCGGGGCAACTCCCAGAGCTGCTTGCCGCTTGGGCAGTCAACGGCGAAGTAAGCGCTAACACCCTTTTATGGCTTGCGTTTCATCTGTTCCTTCTGGCCCGGGCGGCCTTTCTGATACCCGCGATACGCAGAGTCGTGCAGACAACGCAAAAATAGCCTGATCCAGTCCGCTCTACACGAACCTACATCAAGGCTGTATCCGACGACGCAGAAACTCCTGCAATGCCCTCACCCGCGCACTCTGGCGCATGTCTTTGTGGTACACCAACCACATTTGAGATGGCTCACTGTCCAGCGGTAACAGAATTTCCTGTAGAGGCTGCTCACGCCCATCCGGGTGTCTCATATTCACCACACTCATGGGGCCAATCCCCATACCTGCACGCACTGCCGCCTCGATGTCATTAAAACTATTACTCTGGAAAGCAATCTGACCCGGAGCAACCTGCTCGATCAGTTGGCGTATCGCCGGAATCCGCGTTTTATCCCCTGTCGGTAACACCCATTGATGCGCATTGATCTCAGTCATGTCCGCAGGCCGACCGAACTGATCCAGATAATCCTGCGACGCATAAAAGGACAGCCCGACCGGCATCAGCTTTCTTGCGATCAGGTCGGGCTCTGAGGGTTCAGCACCGATACGTACTGACGCATGTACCTCACCATCTGCGAGCGACAGAATGTCATCTGTTGCAACGATCTGAACCCGGATCTGTGGATATTCGCGCCGGAAGTCGTGCAGTAAGGGCGCAAAAAACGGCGAAAAATCGGTCACTGTCGAAATTCTCAGGGTGCCGCTGGGTGCGCTCTCTACGGTGGATAAAGTGCTGCAAAGTCGCTGCACTTCAGCCGCGATCGGGCGCATCCGCTCAGCCAAGAGCCGACCGCCGTCCGTTAATTGATAGCCTCTCTGGTGGCGGATAAACAGACGGGTACCGAGAGCCTCTTCAATCCTGCCAACGGCCCTTTGAGCGGTACTGTGATTGACTCCAAGAACCTCGCCCGCACGACTGAGGCTGCCGTAAGTAGCCACCAGATAGACGATACGAAGGTCGTCCCAACGAATGTTTTTGTCCATGACATCAACCTGAAGTGGCCCGAGAAAATAATTCTGTGCATTTATGCACAACTATTGTCCGCTTTTATGCCTTTTTTGCAAACCCAGCAGCAGCTAGAGTGATAGCAGATGATGGAGGACGATATGAGTCTTAAAAACACGGAGCACTCGTACGGCTGGATAAGCATTACCCTGCACTGGCTGGTTGCGCTTGTTGTATTCGGCATGTTTGGCCTTGGCCTGTACATGGTCGAACTGACTTATTACGACGCCTGGTACAAAGGCTCGCTGGATCTGCACAAAGGAGCAGGCATTCTGCTGGCCATCGCTGTCGCTGCCCGCTTTATCTGGCGCCAGATGAACCCATCTCCGAAAGGATTGTCAGAAAAGCCTCTGGAGAATCTGGCCGGACACCTGGCGCACCTGGGGCTGTACGCGCTCCTCGCCGCTTTGTTTATTACGGGCTATCTTATTTCTACCGCAGACGGACGCAGCATTGATGTCTTTGGTTTGTTTCATGTTCCTGCCAGCCTGACAGCAGACAATCAGGAGGACATTGCTGGAGAAATTCACGAGTGGCTGGCATGGGGACTGATTGGCCTTGTCTCTGTCCATGCGCTGGCTGCATTCAAACACCACTTTATTAACCGCGACGGCACCCTGAAACGCATGATCCGTCCACAGAAGTAAATACTCACAAAGGAGAGTAACTATGAAAAAGCTGTTAATCGCGACTGCAATCTCTGGCGCTGCATTGATGACCTCTGTCGCTCAGGCGGCAACCTACGACATCGATAACGAAGGTGCGCACGCGTCAATCAACTTCAAAATCCAGCACCTCGGCTACAGCTGGCTGACAGGTCGCTTTAACGACTTCGACGGTTCATTCGAATACGACAAAGCTGCACCGGAAGATTCATCGATTGAAGTGACTATCGACACCACCAGCATTGACTCAAACCATGCTGAGCGTGATAAGCACCTGAAAGGTGGTGACTTTCTGGACGTGAAGAAATACCCAACCGCGACGTTCAAAAGCACCGATTTTAAATCCACTGGCGAAGGCACTGGCGAAATCACAGGTGACTTTACGCTGCACGGTGTCACCAAAAGCATTACCTTCCCGGTAGAGCGCATCGGTGAAGGTGATGATCCATGGGGCGGCTACCGCGCTGGTTTTATGGGCACCACAAAACTGAAGCTCAGCGACTATGGTATTGATTACAATCTCGGCCCAGCATCGACTCACGTTGAAATCGAACTGCACGTCGAAGGTAAGCGTCAGTAATACTGACGTTTAATTAGAAAAGCCGGCACCTTGTGCCACTGCTGTCCCACAGTTTTGGGACAGCAAATGAAAAAGCCTGACTCCGAGT